>JAPLYQ010000064.1 GCA_026395475.1 Candidatus Roizmanbacteria bacterium
AGATAACATGCGACCCACATTGTATGCCGCAACAGAGGTAGCTGTTAAAAAAGGTGTGGAATCGGGGAATATTGCATTTATCTACCAACCCCAAAATGTGATTATGACAATCGTCACTTCCCGAGTAGAACAGGATGGAGATGAAGCCATACTGTATGTCGAAGGCAATAATAATAGGGTTGTTTCAGTTAAGATGCGATTTCTAGGGACTTATTGGCAAGTGTATGGAATTGAAGTTGTTCGTTAAGGAAATTCTACAGTTCTATTCTTCTTCTCTATTGTTGCCTGGCGAGCATGAAACTTTTTTCTATTCCTCTCTTTTATAATTTTGAGCGCTTCATGCGCAGAACCAACCCCACCTGTTTTTTCAGCATGTTTTTGTGCACCTTGAAAAATAGCTGCAACTTCTTGTCCATGATGTCTTTCAACTTGTTTTCGTATCCCTTCCTTTTGTATTTCCGTCCTAGTTGTTGCAAGTGTAAACCCCGTTTCTTTTGGAAGACTTTCGGCTATTGCACCACGCGCAGCAAATGCACTTTCGGTATCAACCGATGGAGTTGATGCTCCTTTTTTCAGTTGTTAATGCAGGTCCCTCATATGCTCCATCAAATATCGTTCCATGAAGTGGAATGTGTGGGGCATCTGCGATTCCTGAGGGTAAATCTTTTGCACGGCGAAAGGCAAAGTCTCCAGTTTGATCATTCAATAAAACCCCAACTCGGACTTGTCTTTGTTGAGGAAATTTGACAGTCACTTCTCCCCTATTTACTTTTAAGTTATTTGAAAATTGTCGTCCCTCTAGTTCTGTTAAGGCGATGTGTGCCATACACGGCTATTTTACACCTTTTTAGGGAAGAAAAGACACCCTGTCGATCCACTGAGCAAGATCGACTTTATAGAGATTTTTTGCTCTATCTCCGTGTATACTAAGACGGAGATATCCCCCTTTATTGTCATCGATATAAAATTCCCTCCTATAGGTACTTCCTTCTTTTGTACACCCTTCTCCCGCTCCCTTAATGGTTGTATGATCACATTCTAAAAGTGCAGCCGATCGGCCCGCAAATATAAATTCCTTTACCTCTGCTTTCACGACATCTTTATAAATCGTTGAGGGAGATGTTATGAAACTACTGTAGTGCTCGTTTGCGATTCTTTGTGCAGTTTGATACACCGATTCGCCTTTTTGCCTGTAATAATAGTTGTCGATATTATCCATTGATTGTGCCTCTGGATAGCTATAATACCTCATCGATATGCCAGAGTATTCATCAGAATCTACAAGCTGCATAGCATCCCAATGCTCCGTTCTCTCTATCTTCCATCCATAGGGAACTCTAACCATATAATTATTGTCCCTATCTCTATATATTAATTCTCCTGGCTTTGTGCTACGAAGATTGTGGATTGTTTTACTTAACGTTGATATCTCATTTTCTGCCTTTGTGAGAGATGTATTTAACTGAGTTTTTATAAAAAATATCACTAATATTAGTAAAAGGAATAAAATAACACTTACAATGATTATTTTTTTGCAATTATGAAACATGGTATGAGTATATCAGCTTATGAGTGATGAGTCTATTTTGATTGTATAATAATGAGCCTTTATTAAAAATTAAGAAGCTAAACTAGCAATTTTTACTCAAGTCGGTATAATATACCTATATGAAGCTATTCGTCACAGGAGGCGCAGGATTTATTGGCTCTAATTTTATTCTGTATTGGATGAAAAAGTATCCAGAGGATAAAATAATCAACTTTGACAAGCTTACCTACGCTGGGAACTTGGAGAATTTAAAAGAAGTCGAAAAAAACCCAAACTACGAATTTATCCAGGGTGACATTTGCAACAAACGACTCGTAGAAGACGTGACTCGAAATATTGACATTATTGTTCACTTTGCGGCTGAAAGTCATGTTGACCGCTCCATTCTTGATGCCTCCCCTTTTATTCAAACCAATATTGTCGGGACACACGTTCTTCTTGAGGCAGCAGTAAAAAATAAAGTTCCTCGCTTTCACCATGTTTCAACCGATGAGGTTTTTGGAGCTCTTCCACTAAATTCCACTGAGAAGTTTATGGATACCACTCCATACAATCCTCATAGTCCTTATTCTGCTTCCAAAGCAGCTTCCGACCATCTTGTCCGCGCATATGGCGATACCTACGGATTGCAATATACCCTTTCCAACTGTTCCAACAACTTTGGACCATACCACTTCCCAGAAAAATTGATTCCACTTGCGATCACCAATATTATTGAAGGAAAAAAAGTCCCCGTTTATGGAGATGGTCTTTATGTTCGCGATTGGCTGTATGTACTTGACCACTGTGAAGCAATTGATGCAATCATCAAAAAAGGAACTATTGGTAAAACATATTTAGTGGGAGGATTGACTGACGATATTTCAAATATCGATGTAATAAAAAAAATTATCACAATCATGGAAGTTGACGAATCCGTAATCACTTTTGTCAAAGACAGACCAGGTCATGACAGACGATACGCAATTGATTGGTCTACTATCAATAAAGAACTGGGTTGGAGTCCAAAACATACATTCGAAACAGCACTCGCTGAAACTGTAGAATGGTTCAAGAAAAATGAAGAATGGTGGAAACGGATAAAAAGTGGTGTTTATAAAGATTATTACAATACACAGTACAAATAATGAAAAAGATAGCAGTTACAGGTGCTAGTGGGTTGGTGGGAACTCGTATAATTGAGCTCCTTTCCGATAAGTTTGAGTTTATCCCGCTTAAACAGGAAAATATGGATATCACAGATAAAGATTCCGTCAATTCCTATTTAAAATCCATTTCTTTTGACCTACTTCTCCACTTAGCGGCATACACAAATGTAGTTGGAGCCGAAACAGAAAAAGAAAAAGCATTTTTGATAAATGAAACCGGAACAAAAAATTTGTTGGATGTCGTCCAGTCTGTAAAAAAAGAGTTTCTCTATATTTCAACAGACTTTGTATTTGATGGAACAACACCACCCTATGTAGAAACAAGTACTCCAAATCCTATTTCGGTCTATGGAGCATCTAAATATGCGGGAGAAAAAGTCGTAGGAAACAATGGAATGATAGTTCGCATTTCCTATCCATACCGTAGTGTATATGAAATAAAAAAAGATATCTTTCGCACACTCAAAGGACTCCTTGAAAATGGCAAAACACTTTCTATGGTTGATGACTCATTAATGGTCCCCACCTTTATCGATGATATTGCGTATGGTCTAGGATATTTGATGAATAATTATTCAAATGAACTGTTTCATCTGGTAGGAGCCGATGCCATGTCTCCTTATACTCTTGCAATGTCTATCGCAAAAGCTTTTGGATTAAATGAATCTCTGGTTGGAAAAACGACCTATGATGTTTATTTTGCAAACAAAGCAAAAGGCCCTAGGTATAGCGATATTCGAAGCAATAAAAATACGTTTTATAAAATGCACACGTTTGAAGAAGGATTATCACTTATTAAAAATCAACTTTCACTATGACAATCACAATAGTCGGTCACGGATATGTCGGACTTGTTTCAGCATGTGTTTTTGCAGATTTTGGTAACACAGTTTATGTCGTTGGACATACACCAGAAAAATTGGAACGACTGAAAAATGGTGATCCTATTATTTACGAACCAGGTTTGAAAGAAGTATTGGAAAAAAATAATAAAGCCGGACGACTTATTTTTACAACTGATTACGTTGAATCTGTGTCACAAAGTGAAATCGTATTTATCACCGTTGGTACTCCTCCAAAAGAAAATGGAGAGGCAGATCTTTCGGTTGTACTGAAAGTTGCTGAAGAAATTGCGAAAAATCTTGGAGATACATTCACAGTGGTGTCTTGTAAAAGTACCGTGCCAGTTGGAACAAATAAAAAGATTGAGGAAATAATAAATAAATGTAAAAAAGGTAGCGCACAATTTGCAGTCGCTTCATGTCCAGAATTTTTGCGTGAAGGAAGCGCACTCCATGATACATTTCATGCTGATCGAGTTGTTATTGGATCTGAGTCACAAAAAGCAATCGACCTCCTTCTCAAAGTTCACACCCCAATTACAGGAAAAAAAATAGTGACAGATCTTGCGTCTGCAGAGTTAATAAAGTACACATCAAACTCTGTACTTGCCATGAAAATTTCGTTTGCAAATCTTATTTCATTTTATTGTGAAAAGACAGGGGCAAATGTTGAATTGGTGCTTGATGCAGTGGGGTTAGATCAGCGTATTGGAAGAATCTTTATGGACCCAGGTGTTGGATACGGTGGATCTTGTTTTCCAAAAGATGTAAAGGCCCTTATTTCTACTGGCAAACTTTTTGGAATTGACACTCAACTTCTTGAGGCAGTAGATACTATTAACGAAGATGCACGTATTAATTTGCTCAATAAAATAATTGCACAGGTTAAGGGCAAGAAAATTGCTATATGGGGATTAAGCTTTAAGCCAAATACTGATGATATTCGATTTGCACCATCAGTAGATATTATTCGAGCACTTCTTGAAAAGGGATATGAACTTTCTGTATATGACCAAGAAGGAATGAATAATATCAAAAAAATATTTGGTGATAAATTGCATTATGTTACCAACGCATATGACGCACTTCAAGAAGTAGATGCACTTGTCATCTTGACTGATTGGAATGAATTTAAGAATGTTGATCTGAATAAAGTAAAAAAACTCATGAAACAACCACTGATTTTTGATGGAAGAAATATTTACGATTTACAAACAATGAAGGAACTGGGATTTAATTATATTTCAACAGGAAGAGCAACCATTTCACTATAATACGACTATGCATATACTTATCACTGGATCCGCTGGCTTTATCACTTCTCATCTTGTTGAATATATTTTGTCTCAAGGTCATACAGTAACCGGGATTGATAATTACATCACCGGAAGTGAAAAAAATATAAAAGATGCTTTAAAAAATCCTTCATTCCGTTTTATCGAACATGATATTTTAACCTTTGATTATTCAACTATTGCTGAACCAGTAGATATTGTGTTCCATATGGCATCCCCTGCTTCCCCAATCCAATATAAGAAGCATCCCATTGAAACATTACAAGCAAACTCAGTTGGAACAAAACAAGCACTTGATTTTGCAACGGAAAAAAATGCAGTACTAGTCTATGCGTCAACCTCTGAAGTATATGGTGACCCACTAGTACACCCACAGGTGGAATGGTACTGGGGCAATGTCAATCCAAATGGAGTACGCTCTTGTTATGATGAAGCAAAACGATTTGGAGAAGCAATGTGCATGACATATGTAAGAACAAAAAAAACGAAAGTTCGCATTGCACGAATTTTCAATACCTATGGTCCACGAATGGATATTAATGATGGACGAGTAGTATCAAATTTTATTGTACAAGCTCTTAAAAAAGAACCTATTACTATTTATGGGACGGGAGAACAGACACGATCTTTCTGTTATGTGTCAGATTTAGTTCTAGGTCTGTGGGCACTCGCAACAAAAGAACTTAATGCTGGAGAAGTCATAAATCTTGGAAACCCAAATGAAATGACTATTAAGGAAATTGCAAATAAAGTGCGTGCCGCAACAGAATCAACAAGTGATCTTATTCAAAAGGCAATCGACCTTGATGATCCACTCAAACGAAAACCAGACATTTCAAAAGCCAAAGAGCTTCTCGGATGGGAACCAACAGTTGTCATCGAAGAAGGGCTGCGAAAAACAATTGATTATTTTAAAACTATACTATGAAAAAAGCCATTATTGTAATCCCCACATACAATGAACGTGGTAATATTAAGCCGCTTATTGACTCAATTATCACAACCACATCAAACATTCCAAATTGGGAAATAGGAATTTTAGTTGTAGATAGTTCATCTCCAGATGGAACTCTTATTGAGGTAAAAGAACTGCAAAGTAAATATCCAAATGTCCACATTATTGAAACAAAAAAAGAAGGATTAGGAAAAGCGTATATCTCTGGATTCACCTATGCCATTGAGCATCTGAATCCTTATGTCTTGTTTGAAATGGATGCAGATCTTTCTCATAACCCAAAATATATTCCTAGTTTTTTACAAAAAATAGAAAAGGGTGCAGACTTTGTTATTGGATCTCGCTATATTAAGGGCGGGTCTATTCCTTCTAACTGGGGTTTTCATAGAAAACTATTTTCAGTTTGCGCAAATCTTTTTGTGAGATTGGGATTCATGCGACTCTCTACATCTGACTGGACAGGAGGATTTCGAGCTATTAAAGTATGGGTAGTAAAATCTGCTCTTACGCATGTAAGCTCTTATTCCGGATATGTATTCCAAGTTGCACTTCTTGATTTTGCGACCAACAAAAAGGCTGCTATTTCGGAAGTACCTATTCAATTTATTGATAGAACTGCAGGAGAATCAAAAATAAATTCTATTCAATATATTATCCAAACATTTTTATATGTTCTTACCCATTCTTCATTTATAAAATTTGTTATTACCGGGTTTATTGGATTTGGAATTGATTTTACTTTTGCTTACCTCTTTATCTCCTTTTTCCACATTGTAAAAACAACTGCGAATATGTTAAGTGCAGAAGTTGCCATTATTTCTAATTTTTTCATCAATAATTTTTGGAGTTTTCGACATAAAAAAATTGAAGGTGGTGTATTTGGATATGTAAAAAAATTTATATTGTTTAATGTAGTTTCTTCCGGATCTATTGTTATTCAAGGAGGGGGACTCGCACTTCTTCTCCATTTCTTTGGAGATAGACTCATTTCATTAGGTTTTATTTCCATTCCTTCCTGGATAATCTACAAGATCTTGATTATTGCATGCGTGATCATTCCCTATTCGTATATCTTGTATAACAAAGTTATCTGGAAGAAGTAAGACTTACTTTTTTTCCGCATATTCAGAAGATATCCATCCTTGTTTACTACTGTCTATTTTTATTTTGTACCACCCTGTTTGCTCATCAACCAGTTCAAATAGTTGACCTGGATTTACTCTCGCTGATTCACTTCCTGCAAGAGTGGGTTCCTCTCGAACACGCAACCACCCAGTTGGTGTGTCTAAGATTTGTACTCTATTTGTAGGTTGTTTAAGAGAGGCTGCAGCCGTTGCAATCGGAGAAACTGCATCTTCAATGGTATATTGAGATTTTTGTCCGGGGTCAAGCGCTAGCTTGATAAATCCATGAAGTTGATAACCAGGACTTACTGTAATCTTTTTTGACCGACGACTAAATCCAGGCATAAACGCTGAAAGCTCATGACTTCCTTTTGACACATTATCAAGTGTGAGTGGAGAAACTCCCTTTTCATCATTGTCTAGATATATTAACGCACCTGATGGTTCTGTTTCTATGACAAGACTACTTGAGGTGTTGAACATGCCAAGTTTTGTGAGCCAGTATACGTCAGCCCACGAAGCAATATCTGTGCTTTCTAGTTGCACATCCACATAGGTAAGAGAGCCTGCAAAAAGTGAGATTTTCTTCTGCCATGATGCTGCCTGTGTAGCTACCCCATCTGGGACTACTTTTAGTAAATATTCTCCCTCTTTTAATGTGTTCGTATAGGGAGTATTTCCTCTCATCACATTGTCCAAAAATACTGCTGCGCTCGGCCGAGAAAGAACCTGTAACCTTCCCTCTTTTTTTGCTACGATATCAAAGAAAAGTTTTACAAGAACAAACACAATAAATGCGATACATAGAACTGCAACAAGCTTCAACTTCCCTTTCATATGTCATATTGTAGTGCGAAATATCTTTTATAACAAGCTCTTTTGTGATATAATTTGATTATGTTTTATCATACATCTGCCATAGTCTTAAGGCGACCTTCCCTGGGAGGGTGGAATTGTATGAGGTAAAACACTTCAAAATTTTCTACCCGACCCCCGAATATACCGGGGGATTTTTTTTATATTAATTTAACTTTATATTTATGAACATTTCAGAAAAAATACAGTCCGGAGAAAAGCGCCCCTATGGGTTTCCAAAACCGACGCTCCTTATTGATTCACAGTCAGCTCCAAAATTAATTGGAGATGATATTGAACAACAGTATTATCGCTTAGCAGTTGCAATGGGGTTGCCAAATGATATTGCGCTTGTTAACTATCCCATTAACCAGGGATATCTGGACTATACACAGAAGACACTTGGAATACCGCTTCCACAGATTATTCCAATTGAGAATAAGGGGAAAGGCACAATAACTCGTGACATCCTTGATCAACCGGAAGTAATGGCGCAACTTCAAGATCTAGTGGGGCAAGGATATAAAATGCAATTTTTTAATTTCTTGGAATATGAGGTTACTCTTGCACAACAATTTAATGAAAATCCAACCTATGCAACCAACCTTGGGGAATATCTAAAACTGGGAACAAAAACAGGATTTCGCGAATTCTGTATTAAACATGGTGTTCCTATGCCACAAGGCGCGGTTTGTAATAACATAGCTGAAATGGAACAGGCAATTACAGAAATTGGAAGTGACTTTTTCATTAAATCTGATGAGGGTACAGGTGGAGCAGAGTTGGGCAGTAATGTTGACATAGCATATGAACAATATATTGCATCTGACAAACCTAACTATCTCAAAGAAAAAATGGCGCAATTGGTTCCAGCAGAATGGCCTTTTGATGTCCAAAAAAAACTGGAGAATGTTATGGAGGGGTCGCTCCATATATTTCTCAACGATGATGGTACTGCATTCATTGATCCAGTGGTATTTGGGCAGTTTGCCCATGAGGGAAGTTATAAAGGAGGACACTTCCCCAATCGCCTTCCTCATGGTTTTAATGGAAAAATGATGCAGATTGCTCAAAAAATTACTGGAGCTCTTGCAGAAGAAGGAGCAACAGGTATGCACTGTATGGACTGTCTTTTCAACCCAAAAACGCAAGAAATTTCATTTATAGAAGACAATACACGCCCTGGCGCTCTTGATTTTATTCATCATTTTGTGTTAAAAATTGCCGATGCAAATAAGCTTAAAAATCCTCATTGGTATCACTATATGCTTCCAATAAAGGAAATTGCTGGACGTGCTGTGCCATTTGAGGAGGTTCAGTCAATTTTGGGAGATCAACTTGTTCCAGGGGATTCGTTTGTGGCAATTAGCAATCCAAATGTCCTCAGCTTTGGATATGATCTGCATCTGACCGGTATTTCGGGTGGTGAAAATGGGTCATCCGATGGAGCTCTTATTGCCTATCAAAATGCAGTCGAAAAACTTAAAAATCATTTTGGATATTTGGGGAATATCCCTATTCCTCAATATGAAGCATAAGGAGGGTTGTCTTTTCCGTTATTTTAAATTAATATATGTACACCATGATTGAGAACACTATTGTTCAAATAATCCAAAAAGTTGTAGCTGAATTGTATCCCGAATTTCAAGGAAAGGTCCAACTTTCAACACCCCAACTCCAATTCGGCGATTTTTCAACCAATATAGCTCTTATATTGGCAAAAATAGTAAAGAAAAATCCAATGGAAGTTGCTGAAAAGATAAGGGATGGTATTGGAGCAGATGAGTCAATTGAAAGCGTCCAGGTTATAAAACCGGGGTTTATCAATGTCTGGCTTTCAAAAAAGACACTCATTACTCCTCTTGAACAAGCAGTAAATGGTACATTTGTCATTGCTCCATTTTCTTTTGGAAACGAGAAAAAGGTAATGGTTGAATTTGCTCATCCAAACACACATAAACTATTCCACATTGGTCATTTACGAAATATCTCAACGGGTGAATCAGTAAGTAGAATGCTGACCGCCGTTGGAAACAAAGTAATTCGAACAAATTATCAGGGAGATGTTGGTCTGCATATTGGTAAATGTCTATGGGGAGTGCAGCAAATGATAAAAAAGGATGGAGAAGGCATGTTTGACGCTCTTTCTCTTTCAGAAAAAATAAAACTTATTGGAAAAGCATATTCAGAAGGACAAACTGCATATGAAACAGATGAAAAAGCAAAAGCAGAAATAATTGAAGTAAATAAGGAAGTTTATGACCCACAAGATTCGCTCACAAAAAAATTATGGATAAAGACACGAGACTGGAGCATTGCTTATTTTGAAGAAATATATAAACGCCTCTATACTCATTTTGATCGCTGCTATTTTGAAAGTGAAGTCCATGAACAAGGGCTTAAAACAGCAAAAGAACTTCTCTCCCAAGGAATTCTGGAAAATAGTAAAGGAGCGGTTGTATTTAATGGAGAAAAATACGGACTTGATACACGAGTATTTATTAACAGCCTCGGCTTCCCTACCTATGAGGGAAAAGAGTTGGGACTTGCAGCAAAGGAATTCAGTGACTATGGCTTATTGGATAGATGTATCCATGTAGTAACTCCAGAACAAACAAGTTTTTTCAAAATAACATTTAAAGTCGAAGAGCTACTCGATAAAGAAAAGTTTGAAAATAAACAATATCATCTTGCCTACGAATGGGTAAAGCTTAAAGATGGAAAAATGTCCTCAAGAATAGGAAATGTCATTGAGGCTCATTGGCTTCTTGACGAAATCAAGAAAAAGATTTTGGAAAAGTTGTTTAATTCTGAGGGAACAGT
>JAPLYQ010000012.1 GCA_026395475.1 Candidatus Roizmanbacteria bacterium
TCGGCTCTCGGTGTAGTGTATGGCGATATCGGTACTTCTCCCCTCTACGCAGTGAATGAAATTTTTTTTGGACGGGCTCGAAATGTAATTAATCAAGGTGATGTGCTCGGTCTCATTAGTATTATTTTTTGGGCGCTTACCCTTACCGTTGCTATAAAGTATGTCATTTTAGTCTTGCAGGCGGATAGTGAAGGTGAAGGTGGAGTATTTGCCCTTTTTAGTCTTATTCGCAATAATAAGAAAAAAAATGCGTTTACCAAGATACTTATTACACTCCTCATTATTGCAGCGGGACTCCTTTTAGGAGACGGAATTATTACCCCTGCCATTAGTGTTGTATCAGCCGTTGAAGGCTTAAAAGTAGCTACATCTGCACTTAACTCATTCATCGTGCCTATCACTATTTTAATATTAACCGGGCTTTTTTTTATTCAGTCATCTGGAACTCATAAAATAGGAAAACTCTTTGGACCAATTATTATTGTGTGGTTTGTCTCAATTGGAATATTAGGGTTAAGACAGGTGCTCGCATATCCTTCAATATTAATGGCAGTAAACCCTCTATATGCCATCCAATTTTTTATGACTCATGAAATCCATACGTTATTTATCGTTCTTGGATCTGTCATGCTTGTGTTAACGGGGGGGGAGGCAATGTATGCAGATATGGGACATTTTGGGAAAAAACCAATTCGCTTGAGTTGGTTTACAATTGTTTACCCAGCACTTCTTATGAATTACTTCGGACAGGGCGCTTATATGCTTTCAGGTAACGCGGTGATTGCAGATAATATCTTTTATAGTATGGTGCCAAAGGTTATTATATTTCCGATGGTTATATTGGCAACCTTTGCCACAATAATTGCTTCGCAAGCACTTATATCTGGCGCATTTTCACTAATAGCTCAGGGAATATCTTTAGGTCTTCTTCCATTTATAAAAATTACTCACACTCATCAATCCCATCGAGGACAAATTTTTATCCCTACGATTAATTGGATGCTGTATGTTGGAAGCGTTACACTTGTACTCGTGTTTCAATCGAGCGCTCGCCTTGCTTCTGCATATGGACTCGCTGTTTCAGGAGTGATGCTCGTAACAACGCTTAGTATGATTGCTGTCTCAAGATATGTGTGGAAATGGAATTGGCTGGGCTCACTTGCGATATTTATTCCTTTTGCGCTACTAGATCTCATGTTCTTAAGTGCTAATTCATTAAAATTACTTGAAGGTGGATATATACCACTTGGGATCGGTCTTCTCGTTCTCATTGTTATCAAATCATGGCAATGGGGTCGTTCATTTGTTAATAAAGAATACAATTCATTTAAACGAGGGAAAATCAGTGATATTCTTGTGATGAAAGAAAATAAAACATATCCTGAAATTCCAAAGGCATATATTTTTATGACGCCACGTAGAAGATCGACAATTGAAGATATGCCAACCCTCATGCAAATATTTATTGATCGATATGGAGCACTTCCAAAACATATTATTTTTCTTACAGTAAGTATTGAAAAACATCCGTATGTTACAAAGGAGCGAAGATATGAGATAACGCACTTCGGGAAAGTCGGACCAGATTATGACACACTTGCATCGGTTGTTGTTCGATTTGGATTTATGGAAGAACCAAATGTGGAAAAAGTCCTCCAAGATCTTGCCAACCATAAACAAATACAAATCGATACGGATAAGCATAATTGGTTAATTGAGGTTATGCATGAGCGCATTTATGAAGATGAGGTTAAGGGTTTTAATAGAGTGTTATCAGAAATCTATAAACTAATATCAAGATTTGCCGACACTGCAGATCATTACTTCAAGCTTGGCGATAGTGAGCCTCTTGCGATCGAGGTGGTGCCTGTTAAGTTGAAATAACTGTACGAGCTCAAAATGGTATAATTTATTTATATGTTTGATCTATCTGCAGTTATTACCTTTATCAAAAAAAAACTATCAGTAAAAGATGTGCTTTTACTTATGTTTGCTGGAGCTCTTCACTTTGTTACGCGAATCTACAACATTAAACTCCTACCCATCTTTAATGATGAAGGAATATATATCCACTGGGCAAAAGTAGCGTGGCACGACGCTAGTTGGAGATTTATCTCATTAACAGATGGAAAACAACCACTACAAACATGGGGCACCATTCCCTTCTTAAAATTGTTCCCAAATGACGCTCTCCTTGCCGGAAGACTTTTTTCAGTGGCAACTGGTTTTGCAGCATTAATCGGAATATTTCTCTTGCTCTATCTGTTGTTTGGGAAAAAAACGGCGTTTATTGGAGTGTTTTTGTCTATTTTTTCTCCTTATTTCCTTTTTTATGACCGACTTGCAATGGTTGACTCTGGAGTAAATGCGACTTTTATTTGGATTTTATTTTTTTCAATACTTTTAGCTAAAACGATACGGCTAGATGTTGCACTTATATTTGGTATTTGTGCAGGTGTCGGTCTTCTTACTAAATCATCTGCTCAAATGTTTCTTGCAGTGAGTTTTTTCACTTCCCTTTTGTTGCTTGATTATAAGAAAAAGAAAGTATCACATATTTTTAGTTTTACTTTTCTTTATGGAATCGTATTTGTACTTTCTCAAATAATTTATAACGTTCAACGTCTCTCTCCTTTTATGCATTACCTTTCAAAAAAGAATACAACGTTTGTAATGACCTTCGCAGAATGGATAAAAAGCCCGTTTGAGGTAATTGCTTCAAACATAAAAATGGTTCCTTATTATGTTTTTAGTGAGTCTGGTTGGATAGTCATTCCTTTTGCATTGGCTGCATTATATTTCTTATATAAAAAAAACATTAGACTACT
>JAPLYQ010000122.1 GCA_026395475.1 Candidatus Roizmanbacteria bacterium
TATTACCGGCGCGTACAAAATATAGTGTTTTAATAATCACACTACTGCTTGGGATACTGAGTGCTTTTATCATCTTCTATCGATTTACTAGTATTCCCAAAACACTCACCTTTGATGAAATTGAGTTTGCTAAATTGGCACTTTCTCTTGATAACCATTCCTACATTCCCTATAGTCCACTTGCGACCGGGCATTCAACACTTTATTTTTATATTCTTCTCTCATCTCTTAAACTGTTTGGAATTAACTCTTTTGGTCTTCGATTTCCCGCTGCATTATTTGGGCTTGCCTCAGTTCTAGTTTTATTTTTTGTTTTGAGAAGAGTGGTACAAAAAATGGAAATCCCCCATTCTCATTCTCCTTTTCTCCACAATTTTTTACCTGTCGTTGGCGCCTTCCTTTTTGCAACAATGAGGTGGTACTATAATTTTGCTCGGTTTGGCTTTGAAGCAACATTCGTTGTTCTTCTTGAGCTCATAAGTCTCCTTTTTTTGCTGATATATCTAGATCATAAACAAAAAAAATGGCTCATTCCCTCTGGGATTTTTGCCGGTCTTGCATATAATTCATATCAACCCGGAAGATTATTCTTTGTTGTCCCACTCATTCTTTTATTCCTTTTCATCTTGGAAAGAAAACAACACCGATTAGATTTTTCTTTTTTTACAAAATATACAGTAACAACATTTCTTTCTTTCCTTATTCCATTTGTGATTTTAATCACTCCTCTTTCTTTATATTTATCACAAAATAAAGATGTTCGGTTAAATCAACTTATGTATCCAGCAAATACCGAACTGACTATCGGAGAAAAAATGCAATTTTTCGGGAGAAATGTATTATCAACAACTCTTATGTTTTCTGTGAAGGGAGATGTCAATGGGAGGCACAACTATCCAAATAAAGCTGCGCTCAACCCTATCATGTCAGTTCTGTTTATCAGTGGATTTCTATTGGCTTTATGGAAAATCAAGCAAAAAATGAACCAATTATTTGTCCTTTATTTCTTCCTTGCAATATCTCCAACTCTTCTTACCTATCCCTGGGAGAATCCTAATATGCTTCGCACAATAACTTGTTTACCTTCTCTTATTTATTTTTGTATGTTTGCAATCGCGCATATTTATATTAAGCTAGAAAAAAGATTTCATATATATTACAAACTGCTGGTCATTGGAATATTTGTAGGAATTATTGCCTCTGCAGTGTATGATGCAAGAACATATTTTATGTTTCAAGCACCTGTGTTTAAAGAAGCTTTTGAGGCACAGATGCCGTTATCGTATTACATAAATAATCCAGATGCAAAAGTTAAAAAATAATATTTTTTTATCTGGTGGACTTCTTGTTTGTGCACTCGTCTATTTCATTTGGATTCTATTTCAAAATAAACAGATAGTATTTCGTCCTTTATAGTCAGTCACAATGGCAGCAGTCACAGAATTTTTCTGTCGATAAAGTACTAGACGAATGGGCACTTGCAAATGGCTTTACTGGTTGGAAAAATTACAAAGATGAAACACCCTCATCTACTCAAATTGAAAGTCAAAAAGAAAAAATTATTAAAGCAATTCAAAACAAGGGAGTTTCTGACAGCTTTCTTTATAGCTATGTTGGATATAAATATATAAATGGTGAGAATCCAAGTTTACTCAACCCTGAACATCCTCCACTCGCAAAATATCTCATTGGGTATTCAATACAAACCTTTGGTAATGAGCATATGGTGGGAATGGGCATCGCATTCCTTTCCCTGGTGCTAGTTGGAGTAATATCTTTTCAGTTGTATGGATCTCTGTTATTTTCTTCGTTTGCTGTTTTACTTACCTCCTTATTTCCCCTTTTTACCGATCAGATAATTAATGGTCCACAACTTGAGCTCTATCAACTATTCTTCTTTCTTCTTACTACATTCTTTCTCCTTTTATTGATTAAAAAGAAAAAAACAATATACTCTATTGGAGTTGGAATATCCTTCGGGTTATTGCTATCAACAAAAACACTTCTTCCCTTTCTTTTACTATTTAGTACATGGCTTGTTATTTCATTATGGAAAAAATGGAAAGAATTATTTCTTATATTTTTACTTGGAGCAATAACGTTTACACTCACTTACTTTTCCTTCTTTATGCAAGGTGGGACATTGAGAACTTTTCTGGGTCTTCAAAAATATATCGTCACCTATTACGGACACTCGGGTATTCCCTATCTAGAATTTTTAGGAAATGATTTGCGACTCATATTTACAGGAAGTTGGAAATTTTGGGATACAAATAGAACAGTCTCCGTTTATTCTGAATGGAATCTCTTATGGCCGATTATATTTCTTGTAGGTATATATAAATTAAAGATACAGTGGACAAAGTATCACTATTCACACTTCATTATTTGGTTTATTATTCTCTATAACATTTTTGTATTTATTGTTCCCGTCTTTCCTCGGTATTTGTTATTACTTTTTGTACCTCTGATAATTCTTATATGAAAAAGCATATTCCTTTTTTTATAGTTCTTTTTGTTTTTTTGAGTTTACAGCTTTTTAAAGTCATATCAGATGTGCGACCTTTTTTTGATTGGGATGAAGGAATATATGCGCAAGTTGGACGTGAAATGATACAAGCAAAGTCATATCTGGTGCCTTTGTGGCAGGGCAAAGCATGGTTAGATAAACCCCCACTCCCCCCACTTGTCTACGGAATAGTAGGAATGCTACCTGTACAACCTGAAATTTCTATGCGCATAGTTTCAGTGTTACTGAGTGGATTGGTCATTGGACTTCTGTATGCATTTGCATTTCGTTTTTCTGGGTCAGTATTAGTGTCCCTTGCAAGTGTTATTATCACTTCCTATCTTGGGCCTTATTTACAGCGTACTCAGGTATTAAATGTAGATGTCTTCCTGCTTATCGGATGGCTCGGTTATGTTTTATTTTATAGGCAATTGTATGTGGGGATGTTCTTTTTGCTTGTAGGTGTATTAAGTAAATCTCTTTTAGGATATTTCCCAGTACTGATGATACTATTCTTTGAGACGTATGAATTTTTTACACACAAAAAAAAGAAGTTTAAGAATGAATACTTTCATTTTCTTCAAGTATTATTTTTCCAAGTTGCAGTGTCCCTATTATGGTTTATTTGGATGTATATACAGTATAAAGATGCATTTATTCAGTATCATATTATAGATAGTCACTTTAAAAGAGTTACTTCATCAATTGAACAGCATTTTGGTCAACGCACGTTTTATATCGATATTATAGTAGAGCAGTTTAAGTGGTTTCTTATCCCTGCAGGCGCCTCTCTCTTAGTGTTGACATACGAATTTTTTATTAAAAAAAGAAAGGAAGCTTTTTTTGCAGTATTATTTTTCCCGTGGTTTATTTTTCTGAATTTAACCAAAACAAAAATAGCTTGGTATATATATCCAGTTCTTCCTCAGTTTGCGTTTCTTACGGTATATCTTATTCGATATATTCCAAAAAATTGGTTCAGAATTGGAGTAACATGCGCAATCTTATTTTACTTTTTCAAGACTATTACCCCAATCGATTCTTATCTAACAACTCATTACTCACAAGTTGAAGATCATCAACTGATCGCGCAAGATGCAAAAAAAGTTGGATGTACGGATATAGCTGTACTGGTAAGTAGTAACACTCGTACTTCTTATAAAACATTAAAGTCAATGGACCTTGTTATTCATACCACAACGTGGTGGGGAGATCACCCGGTGATGGCTTATTATGCCGATATGCCAACAAAATATTATTACACCGTGGAAGAGTTTGAAAAACAAATA
>JAPLYQ010000098.1 GCA_026395475.1 Candidatus Roizmanbacteria bacterium
CGTCATTTCCAAGCTTCTCCATACAGATGACTTCGTTTCTTTGTCAAAATTAGTTGAACATACCAATCTACCCCTTCGCTTTTTAGCACGGATCAGTGCAGTGCTTGCCAACAATGGAATTCTTATGAGCCGTGAGGGACGAGTGGGCTGATATAAACTTGGTAAAAGATTTCCACTCCTTTCAGTTTATGACTTTCTTTCTGTCTTTGAAAATAATCTTAATATGACTGGGTGTCAGGATAAATCAAATAAATGTGCATTTGAACACATATGTAAACACAAAGATGCGGTGAAATGTAAACTTCAAAAAGTTATTTTGGATGATTTGAAAAAAGTAAAGTTATCTGAACTATTTGCATAACGTAATAATGCTCTCCCTACACAACATAAAAGTAAAAGTTGGAGAAAAAGAAATCATCACAGATTTTTCTTATCAATTTGAGAAAAATAAAATATATGCCATTATGGGCCCCAATGGTTCTGGCAAATCTACTCTCGTACAATCTATTATTGGAAATCCACTGTATACTCTCTCAAAAAAATCATCTATTGAGTTTAGTAGCAAAAAAATTACCAATCTTTCACCCGACAAACGTGCTCAACTTGGGATTGGTATAACGTTTCAAACACCAATTGCACTACAAGGAATTAGTGTATTTCAATTGCTACGATTAGCTCTAAAAAATGTAGATGTTGTAAAGCTATATGAAGATATTGAACGTTTAGCAAAAGAATTGAAGATTAATAAAGAATTGATAGATAGACCACTGAATGAAGGAGCTTCCGGAGGGGAACGAAAAAAACTGGAAGTTCTTCAAATGGCAATTCTCAATCCATCCATTATTTTCTTTGACGAAATAGATACGGGAGTTGACATTGACAGTTTAAAAACAATATTTACTTTCCTTAAAAAATATAGGAACGATAAAACATTTGTCTTTATTACTCACTACAGCAAAATATTTGCATATTTAAAACCTGATGAGGTACTAGTTATGAAACAAGGGAAGTTGGCGGCAACTGGGGGAAGAGAGATGATACAGAAGATTGAAAAAAAAGGGTACGAGGCGTTTTGAGTTTCATTATATTGAAGTTTGGAATACGTCTTTTTGCCATGATGCAACTAAGCCTACAAAGTAAATGTGAAGTTCCACGCTGGCAGTCGTAGAATACATCATAGCAAAAATCCGCATTCCCAAACTTTTGATCAAAATAAAAAAACTGCCAATATGAAAACCAAAAAATTAAATTTTGACTACAAATACGGATTTTCTGTAAAGAGCAAAAATGTCTTTACGGCAGAAAAGGGGATTTCAGAGGAAAAAGTTCGCATGATCTCCCAAATGAAGGAAGAGCCAAAATGGATGCTTGATAAAAGAGTGCAAGCATTCCAATTTTTTTTGAAAGAAAAAATGCCGGATTGGGGTGCAGATTTATCCACAATCAAATTTGATGATATAACATATTTTATTCGCTCTACAGACAAACAAGTAAATTCGTGGGATGAGCTTCCTGAAGAAATCAAAAATACTTACGATCGGATTGGCGTTCCAGAAGCAGAAAAGAAGTTTTTATCAGGAGTAAGTGCGCAGTACGAAAGTGAAGTGGTATATGAAAAAGTACAAGAAACGTTGATAAAACAAGGGGTCATATTCTGTGATATGGATACTGCTTTAAAAAAATATCCAGATATTGTAAAAGAATATTTTGGAACGCTTATTCCCTATTCGGATAATAAATTTGCGGCGCTCAATACTAGTGTTTGGTCAGGAGGGTCTTTTGTTTATGTTCCAAAGGGAGTAAAAGTGACACTTCCACTTCAAGCATATTTTCGTATGAATGCTCAGGCATTTGGACAGTTTGAGAGGACGCTTATCATTGCCGACGAAGGCTCCTATGTTCATTATATTGAAGGTTGCACTGCACCTATTTATGCAAGAGATTCACTCCATAGTGCTGTTGTTGAAATTTTTGTAAAGACCGGAGCACGTGTTAGATATACAACCGTTCAAAATTGGAGCAAAAATGTATATAACCTTGTCACAAAACGTGCACGAGCAGACAAAAATGCAGTGATGGAATGGATAGACTGCAACTTAGGAAGTCAGATAACAATGAAGTATCCTGCAGTATATCTTATGGGCGAAGGAGCCCGTGGAGAAGTTCTTTCCATAGCATTTGCGGGAGACAGACAACATCAGGATGCCGGAGCTAAAATGATTCATTTTGCACCTAACACAACGTCTCGCGTTGTATCTAAATCAATTTCTAAAGAAGGTGGAAGAACTTCATATAGAGGTCTTATTCAGGTCATGCCACAAGCGAAGAATTCATCAGTCTATGTTTCGTGTGATGCACTTCTCCTTGATGAACATTCTCGTTCTGACACGTATCCAACGATGCGCATAAAAAATAATGAAAGTAACATTCAACACGAGGCAACAGTAGAGAAAATTGGTGAAGAAAAATTGCTGTATTTAATGTCTCGAGGCCTATCAAAGGTGGACGCAGAAACAGCATTTGTGAATGGCTTTATTGAGCCAGTGGTAAAAGAAATTCCACTAGAGTACTCAGTTGAGCTGAACAGACTTATTCGTTTAGAAATGGAGGGTAGTGTAGGATGAACACTCAATTTATCACCATAAACGGAAAAAATAATCGACAGGTTTTTACAAAACCAGGGAAATATGTGGTATTTTTCTCGAACATTTCAGGAACAATCACTTGTTCTATTCGATCTGAAAAAGTCGAAGTATATTTAGTG
>JAPLYQ010000026.1 GCA_026395475.1 Candidatus Roizmanbacteria bacterium
GAAATTGAGAGTTCGGGTTTTTCTGAAATCAAAGAGGGAGATTCTGTTCATTTTGTCGTGAGTAAAACAAACCCAGGGACTGGAAAAGAAAAAAATAGATATGATGCAGTTAGAATTCTCATGATCCCACAAGAATTCACTGCTCAATAATTTTTCTTTTCCTTCATTATTTCTGAGTTTTGTATACTATACATTCTATGTTTGAATTCATCACAAAACTGTTCGATTTTAATTTAAAACAAGTTGAAAGATACCAAAAGATTGTTTTGGAAATTAATGCGTTTGAAAATGACGTCAGAAATTTAAAAGATGAGGAATTTCCCATAAAAACACAAGAATTAAGAGAGAGATTAGCAAAAGGGGAAACACAAGATGCAATCCTTCCCTATGCATTCGCATTGGTAAGAGAAGCCGCACGACGAAAATTGGGAGAGCGACATTTTGATGTCCAGCTTATGGCTGGTATTGCACTTCATGAAGGAAAAATCAGTGAACAAAGAACAGGAGAAGGAAAAACATTGTCCGCAACATCCGCTCTTTACTTAAATGCACTTGAAGGGAAAGGCGCACATCTGGTAACAGTCAATGACTATCTTGCACGACGAGATGCAGGGTGGATGGGCGAAGTGTACAACTTTCTTGGTCTTACCTCTGCCGCAATTATTTCTGATAAATCATATATTTTTGACAAATCATACATTGATAGCGAAGTACAAGATTCACGACTTTCACATTTAAAGTCATGTTCACGAAAAGAGGCATATGCTGCCGATATCACCTATGGTATTAACAGTGAATTTGGATTTGATTATCTTCGCGATAACATGGCTCAACAAGCTAGTGAACTTGTGCAGCGTGGATTCCACTATGCCATCATTGATGAGGCAGACTCAGTCCTTATCGATGAGGCGCGAACTCCACATATTATTTCTGCTCCTTACGAAGAAGACACGACAAAATATTTTGCCTATGCAAAAATTGTTAAACAACTAGGTGAGGGCGACTTTAAGATTGACGAAAAATCTCGAACTGCACATCTGACAGAACAGGGAGTTACTAAAGTAGAATCGTTGCTTGGAGTAAAAAATATTTATGAGAAAGACTTTGATACTTTATTTCACGTAGAAGCATCCCTTAAAGCAGAGGCATTATTTCAAAATAACAAAGATTACATCGTCAAAGATGGAGAAATTGTTATTGTTGACGAATTTACCGGACGACTTCTTCAAGGAAGACGATTTTCCGAAGGAATTCACCAAGCAATTGAGGCAAAAGAAGGTGTTCAAATTCAAAGAGAATCAAAAACACTTGCAACTGTTTCTCTTCAAAATTATTTCCGTGCATACAAAAAAATTGGTGGTATGACAGGAACCGCCGCAACAGAAGCTGAAGAATTTCACAAAATATATAAAGCAGATGTCATCACAATTCCAACACACAGACCAATGGTTCGAAAAGATCATCCCGATATGATTTATAAAACTGAGGACGCAAAGTTTAATGCAATCGTTGAGGAAATCGCACAGCAATACAAAACAGGACGCCCAGTACTTGTGGGGACAACCTCCATTGATAAGAATGAACATCTATCTCATTTACTTCTTAGAAAAGGAGTGCCTCATGAATTGTTAAATGCAAAAAATCATGAGAGAGAAGCGACCATTATTGCTCGTGCAGGAAAAAAACATGCAGTGACAGTTGCCACAAATATGGCAGGTCGAGGAGTTGATATTATTCTAGGAGGAGTCAAGCCAGAAAAAGGCGAAGATCAAAATGAATATGAAAAAGAAATGGCGAACTGGCAAAAGGAGCACGATGAAGTGATGGCTGTTGGTGGTCTGTATGTTCTGGGAACAGAAAGACATGAATCAAGACGTATTGACAATCAGCTTAGAGGACGTGCAGGGCGACAGGGAGATCCAGGAGAAACACGATTTTTTGTAGCGTTAGGAGATGATCTTATGCGTATCTTTGGAGGAGAACAGATTTCCAAGTTAATGACTTTTTTCAATCTTCCAGAAGACCAACCATTAAGTCATTCAATGGTTTCTAAAGCAATTGAACAAGCACAGGTAAAAGTGGAAGGATTTAATTTTGACATTCGAAAACATCTTGTTGATTTTGATGATGTGTTGAATAAACAAAGAGAAATCATTTATGCATTGCGCAGAAAAATGTTGTTTGCAATTGATGACCCAGAAACATTTAAGAAAACAATTTTGGAAATGTTTGATGATGAGGTTGATTCACTTGTTACTCAATATACATTTGAGTCTGCAGAGTTTACCGATGAAATGATACAGGGGACAGTTGATGAATTAAAAACTTTAATTCCAATCAACGAAAAAGAAGTTGCGGCTTTATTAAAAAGCAAAACTGTCCTTGATCTTAAGGCTCATATCATGAAAGATGTGACTCATGAATTTGAGAAGCGTGAAAAAGAGTTTGGAAGTGAGTTGTGGAAAGAAATTGTGAAATCGGTATTTCTTTCAACTATTGATAAATATTGGACTGACCACCTTACTGCAATTGAAGATTTACGAGAAGGTATTAATCTTCGAGGATACGCTCAACTTGACCCACTTGTAGAATATAAAAACGAAGCGTTTTCATTATTTGAAACGACAATGAACGAAATCCCGTATGAAGCAACACGAAAATTATTTAAGATGGAATTATCTCATCTTGGAATGCCACAACCAGAACACAAGCATATTCAATTTGCATCAGCTGGCGCTGTCAATCCATTTCAAGGGGGAGAAGAAAAGGAAACAAAAAAAACAAATATCAATATCCCAATCGTTTCCGAAAAAAAACCAGGAAGAAATGAACCATGTTGGTGTGGCAGTGGGAAGAAATATAAGAAGTGTCACTGGCCAAACTAGTGATCAGTTAAAATCAGCTAAGACCAGCTGAGACCAGTTGAAATGTATGATTAAGTTTATTTATTTTGATGTTGGTGGGGTGGTAGTAAAAGACTTTAGTGCTTCCAATAAATGGAAGGAACTTCAACACGAACTTGGAGTGAGTGCTGAAAACGAAGAAAAATTTCAGCAGGTTTGGATGAAGTACAGAAGTAAGATCTGCGTTGATTATGATATTGAAAAGTTGATTCCAGTGTTAAACTCCGAAGTAGGATTATCTATCCCTTCAAATTACTCGCTTCTCAATGGATTTATATCGAGATTTGAAAAGAATGAATCTATCTGGCCAATTATTGAGAAAGTAAAAAAGAGTACAAAAATGGGACTTCTTACGAACATGTATGTCAATATGTTTGAGCATATCCAAAAAAAAGGAATACTTCCTCAGGTAAAATGGGATAAAGTTGTTGATTCTAGCGTTGTTAGATTACAGAAACCTGATAAGGCATTGTTTGAATTTGCAGAAAAAGAAGTTCAAATTGACGGAAAAGATATTTTATTTATCGACAATCAAGAAAAGCACGTTCTTGCAGCAAAGCAGTGTGGGTGGCAAGCTTATGTCTATGACTCTGCTGACTATGTAAAATCAAGTAGACAATTAGAGGAATTTTTTGAGCATGTAGGTGTTATTTAATTCGTACCCTCTTTTTCTATAATATCCTCTTACTCCAATACCAGAAATAATTCCAAGCTTTTTGAGTCCCTCTTTTTTTGCTAGATCTTCGGCAATAGCTAGTAATTCTTCACCTAACCCTTTATGTTGTGTTGCTTTTGTATCATTTTCACCTATTTCCATTGCCTTTCCATATACATGGAGTTCTCGAATAATTGCTGAATCGCAAAGTGCAGGAAATATAGATTTACTATTTTTATCAAACAGATAGGAGGGAAGTCTTAAACGAATAAATCCCATACATTTTTGTTGTGAATCGACTTTTTCGATAAAAAATTCTTTTCCTCCGGCGGAATCATACGTAATAATTCTTGTTGTGATGGGGAGAGTTGGTTTTTCAAGTTGTATCTCTCTACATCGGATGCACTGACATTGAATATGATGCTCCCCCATTTCTTTTTGGACAAGTTCTCTTAGGTTTGGTGGAAACAATTGCGCATCCATCATAGTGGTTGTGATGTCTCGAGTTAACCTTCCTATCCTTACCCAAGGAGGAACAACCTCTTTTTTAAATGTGGTGATTGTTTTAATGAGATCCGGTAATGAATATGGTTTATATTCTCCTGTCTTATACCAATCGGCAAGTTTTGAAAATTTGGTTACAGTGGTTGGATATAACTTTAAATGATCAGGTTGAAAACGCGCATCACCAAATGCTTGGCGAAGCATCTGCATATCTGTCTCAGGCGTTGATCCTGGGAGATTAAGCATGAGGTGATATCCAATCTTAAAACCCGCATCCTTGAGAAGTTGAGTTGCCTGTACAACTGCGTCAGTTGTATGGCCACGTTTTATCTTTGTATATATTGCATCGCTCAACGTTTGGACTCCAAGTTCCACATGGGTAACTCCAAGTTTCCTTAAATACTGAATTTCTTTTGCATCAATGTAATCAGGGCGGGTTTCGATGTTGATTCCTATTATTCGAGACGGAGCGGTTTCATTTTGTATTTGCGCTTTTTCCAGGGTGAGTGAGGAAAGGTGATTTTTTGTTCCAGATTTAAGCATTTGAAGAGTATCTGTATTGCATCCCTCAAATATTTTTTTAAGAAAAAAAGTTCTATAACGCCTCGGAAGAAAAGAGAAAGTTCCACCTTTAATTATTATTTCAACCTTATCAATTGAATGATTTGAAAGGGTAAACATGATAAGTCTACTTTCAATCTGAGCAAACGGCTCAAACTTATTTCGTATTGCTCGCATCACCGCTGGCTCATCTGATAAATAACTTTTTGGCATGTTTGGCTCCGATGGGCAGTAGACACAATTGAATGGACATGCTACCCCTTTGGTGAATAAGGTCAGCGGCACGATGCCTGAAATTGACCGGATTTTAGTCTTGATCAACGTCATATGTATATGTTCGATGAATTCTTTTTCAAAAAGGTTTTCATGACGATATAACATTAATTGAAGCCACCAAAAAGGAGGCATTTTCCCAGTGAACAACGTCTTATAGGGTTCATTTTTTATCTTTTTTCGAATAAGTTTCTGCCAATCATATTGTTTTTTTTCAGAAGATTTTTTCCATTCATCTTGAAGGAGTATGAGAAGAGACAGGAGAGTTGGCTCAAATTGTTTTGGGAAGTTGGAAGGGTAATACATACGATATAATAGCTAGTATGAATCTGAATGAATATATCAAACAGGCCGACTCTATTGTATCAAATCACTGTATGCGTTATAGAGCGTTGTTCCCTCAATGTGGAGTGTTATTGTCAGGGGGGATTGACTCTTCAGTCATTACTTCATACGTTCTAGAGCATTTCAAAGAGACACTTATTCTTTCGATGGGGACAGACTTGAGCAAAGACAAACCATTTGTCGATATAGTCACAACTCATTTTAAGACTTCCTATGAATGGGTGTATCTCAGCGAAAAAGAGATATATGAATCGCTTCCCATCGTAAAAAAGTTATTAGACGAGAATGAGATAGAAGCAACGGAAATGCAACAATCACTTGCAGTAGGCTATTATCTTATTTTCAAACGTGCTCAATCAAAAGGGATAAAAGGAATCGTTACAGGTCAGGGTCCAGATATTCTTTTTGCGGGATATCATAAATACAAAGGAATGAGTGGAGAGGCGCTTGCAGATGAAATTAAAAAGGATTTAATTCTTCTTGAAACAGATAAAAAACGAGATAGTGCAATGGCACGACATTTTGGGATAACGCTACTTAATCCATATCTCGAACAAGATTTTGTAGATTTTTCACTTACCGTTCCAGTAGAGTTAAAACTTACTAATGGAGTAGAAAAATACTTCATGCGAAAGTGGGGAGAGAAGAGAGGACTTCCTCAAGAAATTGTGAATAGACCTAAAAAAGCATTTCAATATTCAACAGGGTTGCAAAAAAAAGTACATAAACAATTAGAATAGTTTTTTTATTCTCTTGATCCACTGATGAATGGTATGTGAAACTTTATTTTCCCCGACCTTTATTTTTATCTGATTGATTGATTCATTTGCGGCATTTTCTCCAAGCAGTATCCCATTTTCTCGCTTGTCTCTCTGAATAAGATTATCCCATCGCACTTGTGCAACTTTTGGATGAATGATGAAGTCGGCTGCAGATACTTCATCTTCCGCTATTCTTCTTTCAACGATGTTGAGAGCCAGTTCTCCAATCTCCAATATATTCAGGACATTCAAATCCTGATTTGGTTCATAATACTTATTCAATTGCACTGCAATAACAATATCCGCTCCCATTTTTTTGACTGTTTCAACTGGAACGGAACTAATAAGGCCACCATCCACATACAGGTGGTTATCTACTTCGACTGGCTTGAACAACATGGGGATAGCACAGCTTGCTCGAATTGAGGTGCTCACAAGTCCCTCATGTAGTATTTTCATTTTTCCCGTTTGGAGGTCCACTGCCGTCGCATGAAAAGGAATAGATAATTTATCAAATGTTGCGGATTGCAGATATTCCTGTAGGAACTCATCCATTTTGCTTCCCTGAATGAATCCGCCTTTCAGAGAAGGATCAGCAAAATAGGAGAGCATTTGAAACCAATTTTTATTGAGGAAATGTTCCTCAAGTGACACTATGTTTTTTGAATGGGCATACATACCTCCAACCATAGCTCCCGCACTGGTTCCTGCAATATAATCAATTGGGATATTGTTTTTTTCAAGAACCTTAATGACTCCGATATGTGCTAATCCCCTAGGTCCTCCACCACCAAGAGCTAATCCGATTTTTGGTCTAAACATGTATTAATTATAACGCGTTTATGTAACATGTAGCATATAACACGTAACACAGTCGAAATGCTACATGTTGTGTGTTACATGTTATATTTTTTGTGATATATTTAATCCTTATGGATAATAACACAACCAACTCAACCAACGATAGTGAAGTTCAAGATACAGAACTTGTGGAAGCACCACGAGGTTCAATGACAATTGTCGAGCTGACAACTCTTATCAATCGATATGAGGGTGATATGAAAAAGATGAGAGATAATCTTAAAATTCAAAGTGGTATGTTGCGTGATGCAGTTGAAGGGGATGCTGGTTATCATGAACTTGATGTACAAAGTAAAGATCTTCAAAAAAAGAAAACAGAGATAAAACAAAAAGTTATGAAAACACAAGCAATGGAAGCGGTTGTTGCAAAAGTTGAAGAATATAAATCTGAAATCAAAGATGCAAAGGAAATGTTATCTGGATATTTGGAAGAATATCAGAGAGTTGCGGGGACAAATATCATTGAAGGTGAAAATGGAGAGATAAAAGAAATTGTTCCTCAGTATAGATTGGTGAAGAGGAATAATGGGTAAAATAAGTGGCATGCAATTCTTGCATATACCATCCCAGTGACGTCTTATGCTTCGTTTTTCCCACCTACCCTAAAGTCTCTCTGGCATAAAGGTCACGTGGGACGGTATACTGCTTCGAATTACACCTGCCCAGATAAACTAAAAAGCGGAACAGATGGCACGAGTAAAGGGCACCCGGCAGCGCGCACTAAACTTCATGCCAGTAGGCAATTTGAAGGTTTTGGAGCACTGACGGGGGAAATTACGAGTGACAGAATCTGGAGAAAGACTATTTACACGCACTCCATAGCCCCTTATTATTAATGCGAGCTTCTTCAGCCGCCTTGCGGAACAGCTCAACGTATTTAACGTCAGGAGGGAAGGTTGCTTGAAGTGCGAAGCCTTCTTTTGCAAGATATTCGTTTACAAAAATTTCTTGTCCTGAGCTTGCCGAAGGAACCCAAATATAACGAAGTAATCTTTTATATCTGTCAGTTTCCGAAACATCTTTCTTCATCTTAATTATTTTTCCTTCAACCAATTCTTTATTTTTTTCCATCGCTTCTTTTCCAAAACACTGGACGCCTTTGGTTGGATGGTGAAGTTCTGGAGTATCAACGCCAATATAGCGAACTTTTCTTCCATCAGTTAACTCAATAGTATCTCCATCTACCACACGAAGAACTGTTGCAAGTTCTGCAGATTCTGAAGCAGTTTTAGGCGTGGGAATAGGAGTATTAGTAGGGAAACTGAAAGTGGGTAATGATATGGTTTTATTATCTGTTTTGAGAAAATAGATACCTGCTCCAAATAGTGACAACACCAATAGAACAAATATCAAAAATCTACCTCTATTCATATCCCTAAGTATACCCAATCACATTATTTTACCGTCACTGATTTTGCAAGATTTCTTGGTTTATCAGGATCAGCCCCTCGTCCAACTCCTACAAAATATCCAAGAAGTTGTCCGACAACGACGTTGTAAAAAATGGAATAGAGATTTCCAGTTGCATGCGTTTTAATGTGAAAATCAAAAGCCTGATTAGTATCTGGACCAACTCCAATTATCATTCCTCCTCTACTTTTCAGTTCAATAGCTGAGGAAATAACTTCCTTATATATGTCATCATGAGCGGTAAGGACAATACATGGTGTTCCTGGTTGGATAAGCGATATAACGCCATGTTTTAACTCACCTGATGCAAAACTCTCCGCATGAATATAGCTTGTTTCTTTTAATTTCAATGCAAATTCAAGGGCACTTGGATAGTTAATGTGTTTTCCAATAAGGTAAATATGTTCACTTTTTAACAAGTGTTTTGCACAGTCCAAAATTGTTTTATGTAACTCTTTGCTCTGAATCCAGTTTGAAAATTCATTAATAAATGTGCTTGGGTCATCATTTTTTATGACACTATGGAGTGCAAAGAATGTTGCCAGTTGAGCTGTAAAAGCTTTTGTTGAAACAACGGCAATTTCAGGACCTGCTTCAACGGGAAGTAAATAGTCTGAAAGCCGTTCCAAAGTTGAGCCCTGTGCGTTAATCACTCCGACAATTTTTGCTCCTCTTTTTTTAGCTTCTTTTACTGCGAGTATTGTGTCTGCAGTCTCTCCACTTTGAGAAATAGCAAATACAAGTGTCTTATCTGTAGCGAGGCGAGCGAATGGGGCATATTCATATCCACCATAATTTGTGGAATCTATTCCGAGATCCGCAAATACATATTGAGCAGCAAGTCCACAGTATGATGCGCTTCCACAGGCGATCATGATAGGTCTATAACCTTCTTTGATAAGCTCCGCCACTTCACTGAGTGCCTTGCTTCTTTTGAGTAATACATGGGGAATAGTTGTTGACTGTTCGGAAATTTCTTTGAGCGCAAAGTGCGCAAATCCACCCTTTTCGGCGGCTTGTGCTTTCCAGTCTATTTTTTGAAGCACAAGTTTTTTTGCTTTTTCTGTATCGATTGAAAAGAGTTCAATATATGACTTATTAATATATGCCGCTTCATTATCGTCCATGAAGTACACAGTGTTTGTTTTGTCGAGCAGTGCAGTTGCGTCAGATGCAATGTACGTTGTTTCTTTTGTAACTCCAAGCACAACAGGAGACCCATTTCTACAAACAACAACCTCTCCGGTTTTTCCATCAAGCACAACAATTGCGTTAGATCCCACTAGTTTTTTAAATGCAGTAAGCGTTGCTAAAAAAAGTGGTTTTGTTTTTGCTTCTTCTTCAATTAAGTGAGCGATGACTTCTGTATCGGTTTCAGAAATAAATTGGTGTTTTTTATGTCTGAGCTCTGACTGTAACTCCTGGTAGTTTTCAACATGTGCATTTGCGTCGGTTACACCTCCATGGGTTGCCCAACGAGTATGACCAATTGCAATTGTCCCACCAGTTGGGAGATTTGTTACTGCATTGCCTATTTTTCCGATATGTTTGTCCAACAGTATTTCGTTTGAATCACTTGTTTTTAAAGCAATTCCCCAAGAATCATATCCTCGATACTCTAGTTTTTTTAATCCATCAAGAACGGTCTGTGCAGCTTGTTTTTTCTCATCATTAATAATGCCAAATATTCCACACATAATAATAAAAATTAAAGTTCAAATATCAAATGTCAAAAATGACACAGGTAATCAAACTTTGAATTTGTAATGAAGCCCTTAGTTTTTGAAGATAGAGTTGTGTAACGTATCCTTTTTAGATACGCCTTAAGCCGAACAACTAGTCGTCTGAGGGTTTCCGCAGATTTACCCTTCCAGCAATCGCTCTTCGAGCCGCGCTACGAATAGTAGGTAAGGCGAGAAGAAAGATGTGGAGGGTTATTTCGATTGACCCGCCGTGGCGGGTCGCCCTCTCCTCGTATCCCACCAGCTTTTAACAGCAGGCGGGCCACACGCGCAATATTATTGATAATTACTATCTTTTAAAAGAGCTCTGACATAATTATACCATTTTTACGTGTTGCAATAGGAGAATAGACCATCTATTTACTTATGTAAGGTCTTTGTTTTTTTCTCTTTTTTGAATAGATATGCTCCAAGAAATACGAGTGTCCAGCCGCCAAGGGGAAGAAGCAAGGGAACAGCTTTAACGAGAGCAATATTGATAAGTCTGCGCACTGTATTATGTTCTTGAACGGTAATAAGTGCATTAATTGTTTGTTCTTTTAATCCTTCCAATATATGTTTATTGTATTCAAATCCAAATAAAAGGAGGATAAATCCCAACAACATAAACACAGCGTATCGAGATGGTTTGCGAATCGCCATGAGCGCTGAAATCCCAATTCCCAGTGCATAGACAATTGCAATAAAATTATCAGCAATAGTCAGATATATTGTTAATATAATATTGTGTTTTAAATCAGGGGTAATTGACATAGTTAGAACATACTAATTTGATCTAAGTTACTTTTTTCTTCCTTTTTCTTTTTTGTTTCTACACTCTTTTTTTGTTTAGGATATAAACGTGCAATGAGTGAGTACATTTCAAACTCTAATAACTTTGTCCTTAGAGGTTCTATAAAACCAATCCATTTAGTATGCTTAAGCGGTATCTCAACTGGAGCTGATGTTACAATTGTCGCTAATTGTTTTCCGATTTTTATATCTTCAATATTATTTCGAATACTTTCTTTTATT
>JAPLYQ010000006.1 GCA_026395475.1 Candidatus Roizmanbacteria bacterium
ACGTATATTGACGTCTATATTGCTGCGGCACTGTATGGACTATTGGCACTTTTTTGGTTTCAAAAAAATAATAAGATACTTGCTCTCTGTTTTATGATTGCACTCGTGGGGACTTTTTCACGTTCTGCATACACTGCATTTATTCTCGGAATATTTGTTCTATTTATCTCTCAAAAAAAATGGAAACAACTTCTCGTTACGTTACTTCTCTTTATTGTTATGGCGGCAATTATGCCAAAGCCTTTTGGAGAAGGAGTTAATCTTCTTCGAACAGCATCAATAGAGGCGCGCACAAAAGACTATCAACTTGCTCTCTCGTTATGGAAGAATAAACCATTTTTTGGATATGGATACAATCGTATCGGTGGAGCAAAAGAACAGCTTAATCTTGTGCCGTTAGCAGACAAATCTCATGCGCTCGCCTCATTTCATAATAGCTTTCTTATTCTTCTTGTGAGTACCGGAGGGATTGGGCTTCTCTTATTTTTAATAATGATTGGGAAGTGGTTTATCAAATATCCATTCCTGCGAATATATTTTATTTACATTATGTGTATGTCGTTGTTTGACAATGTGTTACTTCACGTACTTGTTATTCTTCCATTCCTATTCTTATTGTGTAGTAGATATTATTCGTCTTTGGAGTAAGTGATGGTAAGACTCTTCTTTTCCTGATTGCCGACAATGTCTTCTGCAGTTATCTCTATCTTATTTTCTCCATCTTTTAATCTGAACATCGTTGTGAACTTTCCTCCAACATCAACGATAAGTGGTTGCCCATTAACACGGATTGTTGTTTCTTTGTCTGTAAGACCAGATATTTTTATATCTTCTTTATTCGTCTTTGTATTATCGTTTGGTTCTTGAACCTCAAGTTTTGGTTTATCGCTTTTGTACAAAATATCATAGGACGGTGTTTTCTTTATTTCTTTAGATGACGATGACTTTGCAATGAAGTGAACTGTATTTGTTCCTTTTTCAAGACCTTTAATTTCTCCGGTAAAGGAGTCGGAAATACTAATCTCATCTTGCTTCTCATCATTTAAATATATTTCGAGTTTGTCAAAATTAAGTGATGATCCAGAAAAATTCAGATTTGCACTATTTGTAGCTGAAGGGATTGGGTCAATATTAACTGAATTGAATGATTCAGTTTGTTGAGAGGCTTGCTGTTTTGAGCTGTTATTTGCTAGTTGATTTAAAAAGAGAGTAAATGAAACCAACATTTTTATCCCAACACTAAAAAAGAAGAAGATAAACGCAATAAACAGCACAAAAGCTATTGCAATGCGCTGAAATATTTGTTTATTTTGATGTTTTTCAAGTCTGGACATAGGTGTGTCTTGGAAATATTATACCTCTTTTATTCTGAGCCAGTAGTCGGAATCGGACCGACGATCTTTCGCTTACGAAGCGACTGCTCTACCAACTGAGCTATACTGGCACTGTTTCCGCAGAATTATTATAACAGAGGGGAAGGCTTATCCTTGCATTTTTTTAAAGAGTTCAAGAAGAAGAGGGAATTCTGTGAAGTTTCCACCCAGATGTCCCCCATTTTTCACAGGAATAATTTCACTTCCCAGGCGGTTTGCAAAGTCGATAGGAAATTTATTTGGGACATAGGGGTCGTCAGTTCCATATAAAACATAGGAGAGTGGAATAAGCTTTTTTAATTTATCCCAATTAAATGCAGTTTTGTAAAAAGTTCCATTCACAATGTCAAACTGCCATGTTTTTTCTTGATTGAGAGATTCCAAAAATGGCGAAGCAAAGATGGCTCCTTTCAGTTGTAAATCAAACTGTTCTGCTAGATGGAGGACAAAGACAGGGCTTAATGAATGACCAAAAAAAACAATTTCTTTATTACGATCTAAGCGGGGAAGAGTCGTTTATTTAAAAAATGAAGTCCAAGAAGTAAGGTTTTCTATTGTACTCTTACTTTCTTTTTTAATATCATCCCACTCATCAACAGGATATTGCTCCAAGAAAACTTCGTGTTTCATTGCTTCAAGTTCTTTTTTAAGCCATGGAAACCAATTGCCATCCTTACTGCCAAATGATCCATGTAAAATAATGCACTGCATAAAATCGATTATAGCAAACGGAGGGTTGCATTGGTATACTTACACAATATGTCCTATGTCGCTTATGCGTGGCTCGCCACAGCAATCTATGGTTTTGAAACTGTCATTACAAAATTGTCGAGTAAGTATGCCATAAAGAACCCTTGGCTTTTCAATATCCTCTGGAATGGCATGTTTGCATTGTTTATGATCCCCTTTTATTTTAGACCAGAAGTGGGGATTCCTCATGTATGGGGCAATCTTATCATCACGTCCCTTCTTTCTGCCATATGTTGCATCCTTTATATAATTTCTATATATCGAATTGATGTTTCTGTTCTTTCTCCTATGTATAACATCCGCACAGGACTCAGTGTCCTCTTTGGTTTTTTTATGCTGGGGGAAACACTTACTCCATACAAAATATTTTTGATTGCAGTAATTGTAATTATGGGTTTGCTAGTTTCATTTGATGAAAAGTTTTCCTTTAAATCTTTTTTCACAAAAAATATTATCGTTGCATTTGTTTTTATGATTTTGTTAGCTCTTTATGGTATTTTCCTCAAAAAAACGATTACTGAAATTGGGTATTGGAATGCAACCGTATGGACATCATTATTACCTGCATTGTTTCTTCTTTTTACCTATCCAAAATTTAAAAAAGATATTAAGACTCTCAGAAGAAAACAATTTTTCCCTGTTGTAGCTGTCACCATTACCAGTCTTATCGCCTTTTTAGCGGTGAACAAAGCGTATGAAGTAAATGTAGGGATTACGACTGTCATTATGTCTATTCCTTCATCCATGATTATTGCGTTTGCAATGTCTATTATCTGGCCAACCCTTATGGAAAAACATCCTCTGAGAGTTTATGCAGTTCGGTTTGCATCAGCTGCAATTATGTTTGCTTGCGCAGTACAGTTGTAATAACTTCCTTAATATTTTTTTCATGATCAAATGCAAGTGGCGTTGGGAGATTGTTTAGTGCAAACCATTCAACTTCATCTGCATCATCGCCATTTTTTGCAATCATATTTTCAACTTCCACAATATATGCAAGTGTGATAACTTGTTTTGGGTGTCTGTTGGGTAATGTATACACATTAAAGAAAGTTACCTTTGTTACCGTGAGCCCCGTTTCTTCTTTCACTTCACGGATTACCGCCTCTTCCGCAGATTCATCCCAGCCGATATATCCGCCTGGTGTTGCCCATTTGCCTTTATCTGGCTCTACTCCACGCTTAATAAGAAGGATTTGTTCATCCTTAATAATAAGTGCGTCAATAGATATTCCTCGATTATCATATCGTCCACAGTGTGGACAGGGTTGGTTATGAAGTAATGTTGTTGACATATATTAATTAAAATCGAGTGTTTGGAAAATATACTCGAACGTCATATTCTGGACTGCGAAATTCAAGCATCTCAATTCCATTATGATTATCAACAAGTGAAAAATGAGGGTCGTTCATATATCGGAGTTTAAAGGATTTGTAATCTACAACTTCAAAATCATTATATCCTCGTTCTGGGTGTGTCATGTCAAACTTGCGGACTCTACATCTACGAATTGCTCCAATTGAGGTTTTAAGGGGTTCTGTGAGCCAATAGTAACTTCCTTTGGGTTGAGGATCTACAACTATTCCATTTGCAGCAATTTCCTGTGAAAATTCTTCAAACTCTTCAAGAGACTTGGCGTAGATTGAAGCAAAGTCGACTTTGCCTGTAAGATATTTTTTGTCGATATGAGCAGCAACTATTCTACCCGTTGTTACAGTTATAGTTTCAAAAATATCTAGTATTTTTTTACTCAACATCGTGAGCGGGATACGAGAATTGAACTCGCTTCTCATCCTTGGGAAGGATGCATACTACCGGTGTACTAATCCCGCAATAGTTAGAAGTATACCAAAGATATAAATATTTTTGTCCTACCAGTAACTTAGATAATTGTATCTTTGCAGTGTCTCGACTGTTTTTTTAGCCTCTGTTAACTGACGCAGTTAACAGAGGCTAATCTAGCAGTTTGTTTCTAATATTTTTTATTGCTCTTTGATAATCAATATTTTTTTCTACAAACTTTTTGTATTCAAAAGTGGATTTAATTGAAATTTCACGATTTAATTGAAGTACCTTTTTATCATGTATATACGAATCATATGAGGACCATTTCCAATCTTCTGGTTTTTCGACAATCCTGGCTGTTGTTGGATTTAGATGAATATATCGATGTACATGTAATAAAGTCCGATTACTAGAAATATGTGCAGCTCTAAATCGAGATTGCCACAGTGGGCCCTTTCTGTGATTTAGTTTGTTGTAGTAACGTGTGTATCTACTTTCAAGGTTATTGATATATTTTGAAAACGTATATTGGTTATTTATTTTTACAAGTAGATGATAATGATCTGGCATAATACAAAAAGCAAGAATATAAATTATATTTTCGTTTGCACGAAAAAAAATATTTGGTAAATATAGTTTTGTACGAAGTGCTCTAGATAAGCTTATTTTAAGCTCTATATTATTGTAGTAATTTATTGTTAATAGAAACCTATTTAGCAATTTTTCGTTACGAAAAATATCATAATTAGAAATACTCTTGTTACATATATGAAATATTTCTCCAGTAGAAAAAGATCGATTTATAGTAGACATTATCATACATATATTTCATTTAAACTGAGTGCACAAGGGATTATAAACCACATTATCTTTATTTAGATTGTTACAAAAGAAAATAAATGCTAATAGCGGTAGTGCTATGTAAATTTAGCTTCTGTTAACTGACGCAGTTAACAAAGGGCTCAAGATTAGGGGATGAGGAGTTTTTGGCCTTCTTCAACGTTGTAAGGATAGGGAATTCGGTTGGCATCAATAAGTTTGCTCATCTGGTTTCCATCACCGTATAGCTTTTCGGCAATCTGCCACAAGTAATCTCCAGACTGTACTACATATTCTGTAACATGTTTTGTTTGGGCAGCTTTTTCTGTGATGTTTCCTTGTGTTGGTTTTTTTGATGCAACAGATGGGATGACAAGAATTTGATTTTCAATAAGTGTGTATGGTTCGGAAAGTTTATTGGCTGCTGCAATGTCTGCTGCATTAAACCCAGATCCGTACATTTTTTCAGCAATACCCCATAGGTCATCATTTGCCTTTACGGTATATGTTTTTACAGAATCAATTTGTATGCCCTTATTTTCTTTTACTTTTGCAACATCTTTTTTAATACCAATTTTATTGATGATTAACAGAGAGAAATAAGAAGTAAGAATAACTCCTAAAAGGAATGAAGGAAACTTCTCCTTAAAAAGGATAAATACTGCATTTTTATAGTCCGATATTTCATGTGACTTATTTTTCATATGAGAGCCTCAATACTTGCTATTATACTATCACAAAAATTTACAAACACAAGATGCATGCAAATGGTGCTATAATTATGATGTAAATTTATTATTAGTTTACATATACTCTTATGAATGTCGGAATAATCCTTATAGTAGCGGCAGTCATGCTCGTACTTTATTTAATCAGTATGTACAACGGCTTCATTGTCCTTCGTACCCGTATCCAAGAAGCTTTGTCTGGAATTGATGTTCAGTTAAAACGTCGTGCAGATCTTATCCCCAATTTAGTGGAAACAGTCAAGGGATATGCAAAGCATGAAAAAGAGGTTTTTGAAAATGTTACCAAGGCTCGTGCATCCATGATGTCTGCAGACTCATTACAAGAAAAGGCAGATGCAAACAACCAGATGTCTGGTGCTTTGAAATCACTTTTCGCAGTCGCAGAGTCCTATCCAGAATTAAAGGCAAACACCAACTTCCAAGATTTACAAAGACAATTGGAAGATACAGAAGACAAAGTGTCATTTTCAAGACAATTTTACAACAGCAATGTGCTTGAATTTAACAGTAAGGTTCAACTATTCCCAGGTAACTTAATTGCAGGAATGTTTGGATTTAAAACTGCAGAATTCTTTGCAGCAACAGAAGAGGAAAAGAAGAAAATAGATGTAAAGTTTTAATTTAGTAAGTTTAAGCCTGTCTTTAGTACTTAAATATAAACTGTCACTCGAACATAGTTGAGAGATCTAGCGAAGTGTGCTTTTTTTGCTCGCAGAATTTACCCTGAGCTTTTCGAAGGGCTCATTAGATTCTTCGTGTATAAAGTAACTCACTCAGAATGACAGAGAAAATTTTTTAAACTACAACATGTCAATATATTCCCAGATCTCATCCAATAAGCAAAAGACGTTTTTAATCTTTGCTTTGTTTATTGTTCTCCTTTCTGGATTTTTTTATATCATTGGCGCCTATTATGGAGATGCAAATGGCTATTTAGTCTTGGGTCTTATTATTTCTTCGGTGTCTTCAGTATTTAGCTACTTTTTTTCTGACAAGCTCGTTCTTTTTTCGGTCGGGGCAGTGCCCGCTAACAAGGAAGAACATTTTAATTTCTACACTGCTGGGGAAAACATGGCGCTTGCCGCAGGAATTCCTATGCCAGCTCTTTATGTTATTCCAGAAGCAGCTCCCAATGCATTTGCAACGGGTCGTGATCCAAAACATGCAGTTGTATGTGCCACTCAGGGACTTCTTGACATGATGGACAGAGGAGAGCTAGAAGGAGTTGTGGCTCATGAATTGTCACACATCAAAAATTATGATATGTTAGTTATGACGGTAGTTACAGTCCTTGTTGGCACAGTCTCCCTTGTTGCAGACTGGATATTGCGCAGTATGTGGTGGGGAAATAGGGGGAGTCGAGATGATAATAATAATGAAAACAGAAATCCTGTCCTGTTCGTCCTCTTGCTTGTTGCCCTTGTTATTGCCCCTCTTACCGCAACACTTATTCAACTTGCCATTTCTCGAAAACGAGAATATTTGGCTGATGCAGATGGAGCACTTCTTACTCGCCGCCCTGCAAGCCTTGCAAGTGCACTAACCAAAATTGGAGGATTCCCAACAAGCATGGAACATGCAACAACTGCAACTGCACATTTATTTATTAGTAATCCGTTTAAGAAAGGGAAAAAGGGAGATTGGTTTGTGAGTTTATTTAGTACACATCCACCGATTGAAGAAAGAATAAGATTATTGAGGGAAATGTAATAGATTAAATCGAAACTAGATTCCGTCAGAATCGAAACTTCCCGTCAGTGCTCAAAAGCTGCTATATGCCTGCTGGCTAGCACTTTTATGCGCGCTGTCGGGCCCCTTCAATTCTGCCACCTAGTTTCATAATGTACATATATTTCGATTTTCACTATTATATAATCAAACTAAATTTGTAAGAATATCGATCAACTATGTGTGGCATCGCAGGAATACAGGGTACAAAAAACGATGAATTGCTAAAGGTATTTTCCAAAGAAATGGAACACAGGGGTCCCGATGGGGACGGGTTTTATTATGGAGATACGGTAAGCCTCATCAATCGTCGCCTGGCAATTATTGATATTAAGGGTGGCGACCAGCCTATCTACAACGAAGACAAATCAATTGTTGTTGTCTACAACGGAGAAATGTACAACTACCGAGAGTTGCGCCTTGAACTTGAAAAAGCAGGCCATATTTTTTCAACCCACTCCGACACAGAAGTTATCGTGCACGGATACGAACAATGGGGAGACACCTGCTTTGACCGTTTCAACGGCATGTTTGGCATCGCGCTCTACGATATAAAAAAAGATAGACTTCTTCTTGCGCGAGATCATTTTGGCATAAAGCCCTTGTACTTTACTGTAACCGATGAAAATAAACCATTCGCATTTGCATCAGAAATAAAACCACTTCTTGCCAGTAACTTTGTTGCCGTTTCTCCCAATGACAGAATCATTTATCGCTACCTGCGCTATCGCATTCACGATGATGGGCGGGAAACATTTTTCACTGGCATCAACCGCCTTCTTCCTGGAGAAATGATGATTATTGAAAAAGGAAAACGAGAATTAAAGTCATATACAAAATTGCAAGAAGAACTGCTCACTCTTTCCAAAAAAGAACATAATACAGATCTGACTGATAAAAACATTCAAGACTTTAAAGAGCTGCTTGTTGACAGTATTAGCCGCAGACTTATCTCAGAAGTCCCCGTTGGTACTTGTTTATCCGGTGGATTAGATTCATCAACCGTCGTTGCAGTGGTTAATCAGCTTCTTCTTAAAAAAGCAGGAGATTCAGCATCGGTTGGCAGTGTACAAAAAACATTCTCAGCCGTATTTCCTGGCAGTACTAACGATGAAGAGTCCTATATAGAAGCACTTCTTGAAACGTCCAAAAAAATACAAGATTTTAAAATTCATCCAGACTCAAAAACATTCCTTACTGACCTCAAAACATTTGTCAGAACTCAAGAGGAGCCAACAATCAGCACAGGTCCCTATGCGCAGTACAAAGTCATGGAAAAGGTACACAAGGAGGTCGTTGTAGTGCTTGATGGACAGGGGAGTGATGAGATGATGGCGGGTTACCTTCCGTACTATTTTGTCTACCTGAAACAGCTCATGGCGAAGAAAGATTATATGAACGTCTTGCAAGAAGTATTTACTGGCCGAGATGTCTTCATGAAGTTTCTTATGCAGAAACTGAGTACCAAAAAAACAATTAACACCAAAAAACTTCTGAATGCTGAGTTTGCTGACAAACAAAAAAAGGAAACATTCACAGTTGAAAATAATAATCTTAAAAAACGTCTTCTTCAAGATATTTTCTCAAATAGTCTTCAGTCGCTCCTTCGCTATGAAGATAAAAATGCTATGAAGTTTTCGGTAGAAGGACGAGTACCCTTTCTTGACTTTCGATTACTCAAATTTATTTTTAGTCTATCCGATAAAGCTATCATTTGGAATGGATGGAATAAATATATTTTAAGAAAAGCCACAGAAGACATTCTTCCAAGCGTCATTAATAAAAGAAGAAATAAAATTGGGTTCACAACCCCAGAACATGAATGGTTCCTCAAAGAACACAAGGCAATCCGAGAATACTTTACCAGTGAATCGTTTATCTCCAAGACTTATCTCAATCAAGCAGAGCTCGTCATGGAGTTTGACGGTTATGTACGAGGCGAGACCGATGATATAACTAAACTTGTCACAGATACTTTAACAAAACTTACAGACAAAAAGGGAAAGTGGTTTATTGTTGTCACGGAAAAAATCGTAGCAACTGCACAGGGAAGAGCATATTTCATATGGGACATTCACCCCAGTTTTTTTGCTCAATTTCTTTCACGATTTGTCTCACGAGTGCCTTATGGTATTGGCTTGGGTAGTCCGTGGACCATGCAACTAGCAATTCAAGAAGTGGGATTACCTAGAATATTATGTGCGACAGTTGTCTCCATGCTGACTCGTCCTTTTGGTGTACGAGGCATGTTCTATCGTATCGCAGGGCGCAGTGCAGCGGGTATTGACGGTCCAACAGAATATTCATTATATCCAGCAAATGTATCTGCAAAACTTCTCCCAAAAGATCCGCAGAAAGTATGCAATCTGTTAACTGACGCAGTTAACAAGGCTGATTGCTTGGGTATAGTCATCATTGACGCAAATGATATTGGGAGAAATATTTTAGGGAATAGCACAGGAATCGATGATAAAATGGTAGCTGAAATTTTTGCAGATAATCCAATGGGCCAGACAGATGAGCAAACTCCTCTTGCAATAGTATTTATTTAAATTAAAAAACATTATTTTACCTATGAAAATGGTTGACTACAAAAAGCTTGAAGTACAAGCAAAAGAGTTACGAGAGATGATTATTAAAAGAGCATCCACAAACAGTGGACATCTTGCTTCTCCACTTGGTGTAGTAGAACTTACACAGGCGCTACTGGCAGTGTATGACTTTAAACAGGACAAGATTGTATTTGACGTTGGGCACCAAGCACATGCCTATAAAATATTAACTGGAAGAAAAGACAAATACTTTTCGATGAGTAAAATGGGCGGCATGCGTGCATACCCAGATATTCATGAGAGTGAGTATGACTTTTACGGTGTAGGACACACCTCAACCTCTATTTCTGCAGCCTTGGGGTATTCTATTGGTCACCCAGAATATAAATCAATTGCAGTTGTGGGAGATGGATCCTTAACTGGTGGAGAGACATTTGAAGGATTAAACCATGCTGGAGACCTCAAAACTAATATTCTAGTTATCTACAATGATAACGGAATGTCACTTGTCGAAAACGTTGGAGCACTCCATGACAAAAAACGAGTCAAAGGATTTGCCGAAAGTTTGGGATTTGAGTATGTGGGAGTAATTGACGGACATGATACCAAGAAACTAGTTGAGACACTGAGCGACATAAAAGCAAAAAAACTTCCCGTATTTCTTCATGTGCAAACAGTAAAAGGAAGAGGTTATGAATTTGCAGAAAAAGATCCATCAACATTTCACTGGCCAGCACCATTTGTGATTGAAACAGGGAAACCTCGATTTACATCCACTGGCGATAGCTGGTTTGCACATAACGATAAAAAGGGAAAAGAATATATAAAGAAATATAAGAATGTGTATTTCACAACCCCTGCACTTGTTGGATGGGGACTTGGAGGAATTAAAAAAGAATATCCAAACAAAGTGATTGATACAGGGATTGATGAACAGCACTGTGTGACATTCTCTTCTGCATTGGCATTAAGTGGGAATAAAGTGTTATGTTACATCCCATCTACCTTTCTTGCCCGCGCATTTGACCAAGTGATTGACGTGGTTTTACAACGAATCCCAATGGTATTTGTCATCACATTCCCAGGGATTGCAGATAGCGGATATACACATCAAGGGATTTATACATTCCCTATGATAAACATGTTGCCAACAGCAACAATAATGCACCCATGTGGACTTGAAGAATATGATCGTATGTTGGATGAAGCATTGCTATCTAAAAAAACAGTATTTATCCAAAGTCCTGATGAGACTATTTCAGTAAAAGCATTTAAAGGGTCAATGACAGCAATAAAAAGTGGGAAAAAGCTGACAGTACTGCCACTGGGCAACATGATGCAAAAAGCAATAACCGTTGCAGATAAATTGGGAGATGTTGAAGTATTGTATGCACCAGTCATTAAACCATTTGATAGTGCAACACTTGCAAAACATGTTGCCAAAACAAAGAAGCTTCTTATTTTGGAAGATGGATTTGTACGAGGTGGCATTGGAGAAGGCATTGTGAGAGACCTGCATGAACTTGGTGTGGTATTTGAATATGCACACATGGGAGTGAAAGATATATTCCCAGAACAAGGGTCTATGGATGACGTCTTGAATTATGTGGAAATGAGCGACAAACACATTTATGAGGTTGCAAAAAAATTAGCAAAACATGTATAATTCTAGCCATGAGTGACAAAATAAAACTATCAAAAGAAGAAGTTTTACATCTTGCAAAACTTGCAGGATTAACGCTTACTGAAGCTGAAATAGAGAAAAATTCAGCTCAGCTTGCAGAAACCATTGACTACATACAGAATCTTGATGAGCTAAAAACAGACGGTGTAGCCCCAACCAATTCGGTGGTGGACCTGTCAAACGTCACGTTTGAAGATGGGACAAAAAACACCCGAGGATTGACCCAGGTGGAGGCAACAGCAAATGGAAAAAATGTAAAAGAAAATGCGTTTGCAGTAGATAGAATGATGTAATAATTTATTTAAAAATCTTATGTTGCTTGGAAAAACAGTAAAAGAACTAAAGGAAATGATTGACAAAAAGGAAGTCACCGCTGAGGAAGTGTTTTCTTTTTTTCATGAACGAATTGAGAAATATAATAAAACCCTCAATGCTTATCTTACTGTGCAACAAAAAGGAACAAATACTGCCCCCGGTGTTTTATCGGGAATTCCACTTGCTATAAAAGATAATTTTTGTACCACAGGAGTGCGAACAACTGCTTCTTCAAAAGTATTGGATGACTTTATCCCACAATACGAATCAACTGTAACCGGACATTTAAAAGATGCCGGATACGAATTGTTGGGGAAAACAAACATGGATGCATGGGCACATGGATCTTCAACTGAAACATCTGACTATGGAGCAACCAAAAATCCATGGGATATAACGCGAAGTCCTGGGGGTTCAAGTGGCGGAACTGCAGCTGCAGTGTCGGCATATTTGGCACCAGCGGGACTCGGGAGTGAAACAGCAGGGTCCATACGACAACCTGCATCATGGAGTGGTGTTGTAGGACTGAAGCCAACCTATGGACGTGTATCTCGATATGGAGTTATTGCCATGGGCTCATCTCTTGACTGTCCTGGACCAATAACATTATCAGTAGAAGATGCGGCAACTATTTTCCAAACTATTGCGGGCAATGACCCATTTGATGCAACAAGTTCACCACTGCCAACAGAAGATTATGTCAAAGGAATGAAAGAAAAAAAGACCTATACCATTGGTATTGCGGAGGAATATTTTGAAGGGTTAGATGATGACGTAAAAAAGGCACTCGACACTTCTATAAAAATATTTGAAAAGTTGGGATTTAAAACAAAAAAAGTATCGCTTCTTTCTCCACAGTATTCCATTTCCGTATATACCATTATTCAGAGAGCAGAAGTTTCTTCAAACCTTGCACGCTATGATGGTATACGATATGGCAACCCAAGAACTCACTTCGGGAGTGAAGCAAAGAGACGATCGATGCTGGGGACTTACACATTATCCTATGGATATTACGATGCGTTTTATAAAAAAGCACAGAAAGTAAGAACACTTATCATTAACGATTTTAAACGAGCCTTCAAGGAAGTCGATTTTATAATTGGCACCCCATCTCCTATAACCGCAATTAAGTTGGGCGACTTTGAAAAGTATCCATTCTTTGGAGAACTTATGGATAAATTTAACGAGCCAGGAGCAATGGCGGGGATCCCTGGAATCAATGTTCCTGTGGGACTTGACCGCAATGGACTACCAATTGGGATGCAGCTCATGGCAAATTATTTCCGAGAAACAGATTTGTTAAATGCAGCATATCAGTTTGAACAAGAAACTAATTTCATGGGTGTAATAAAGAAGGGTGTTACTAATTTAAAGTAAATACTTGTAAGTGTTTGTCATTTCGAGCGAAGTCGAGAAATCTCAATGAATGAGATCTCTCCATGCGCTAGCGCTTAGTCGAGATGACACTTGGAGAATTTAAAATTAAAAAATAATATGAAAGACTACAAACCTGTCATCGGACTTGAAATACACGTCGAACTAAAAACAAAATCAAAAATGTTTTGTCAGTGTAGCGCAGATTATTTTGGTGCAAAACCAAATATGCATGTATGCCCTGTGTGTATGGGAATGCCAGGTGCACTGCCAGTGCCAAACAAAACCGCAATATTGTGGATGCAGACAATTGGGCGAGCACTCGGGTGCACACTCCCAAAACATTCTAAATTTGACAGAAAGCATTATTCCTATCCTGACCTTCCAAAGGGTTATCAGATAAGTCAATATGATGAGCCATTTGCAGTGAAGGGAAAAGTGTTATTGAAAAATCCCTATTTAAAAGGTGGGGAAAAAGAGTTTCATATAACGAGAGTTCATATGGAAGAAGATACGGCAAAATTAATTCATCAGGGGAAAGATAGTTTGGTTGATTTCAACCGATCAAGTGTTCCTCTTGTTGAGATTGTAACGGAACCAGATTTTACCGATGCAGATGATGTAAAAGCATTTCTTGAAGAACTGCAGGTAATTGTCCGCTACCTTGGCGTGTCCGACGCTGACATGGAAAAAGGAAGTATGAGACTTGAGCCAAATATCTCCGTACGAAAACCAGGCGAAGTTGGATTGCCAAAATATAAAGTAGAGGTCAAAAATATTAACTCATTTCGATTTGTAAAAGCGGCAATTGAATTTGAAGTAAAACGACAGATTGAAATTTTGGAAAAGGGCGAACTTCCAAAACAAGAAACACGTGGGTATGATGATGTACATGGGGGCACTTATAGTCAGCGAAGTAAAGAAGAAGCACAGGACTATCGATACTTCCCAGAGCCTGACATCCCTCCATTTGAATTTAGTGAAAAATATATTTCTGATGTAGAAAATTCGCTACCTGAGTTGCCATCAACATTGCTCACTCGATTTGTAAAAGAGTATGGAGTAAAAGAAATTGATGCCTATATTTTAACTCGAGATAAGAAGACTGCAGATTATTTTGAATCAATTGTATTGAACGACAAAATAAAAAAAGCAGGACAGGCAGTGGCAAACGTAATCATCAATAAAAAAATTGCAACAAGTTTACCAGCTGAGAAGTTCATTGAGGAATTTTTGAAACTTGGTAAACCGGTTGAGACAGACACAGCGCTTCTTGATACTGCAGTTACAACTGTACTCGGTGCGAATGAAAAAGCAGTTACTGAATATAAAAGCGGAAAGCAATCTGTCATTATGTTTTTGGTTGGGCAGGTAATGAAACAGATGAAAGGCAAGGCTGATGCGAGTGTGGTGAGGAAGACGTTGGAAGAGAAGATGAAGTAAATATTTGTAGATTACAGATTCCGTCACGATTGATACTTCCCAAAAAGTACTCCAAAGCTTCGAATGCCTGCTGGCCGAACTTTGTGCGTGCATTTTGGGCGCCCTTCAATCGTGCCACCTGTAATTTTTAAAGGAAAACTTTAATCCACGTTTTCTCTAGTAAGGGCATCTCCTGCACAATTCCAGAAAATACTTCGTTAAAACATATATTCAATTTTGTCACCTGCTAATTTTTGTAAATTAAAGAAGACTCCACAACTCTCCAAATTTAGTATCATATTCTTATGAATATTATTACCAAAATCATTGAGTTTTTGAAGAAGATTGGGGTGATTAAAGTGGGAGCGACAAGTGCGACCTTCAAAAGCTCAAAAGATGCGGGATACCAACCTCCTGATCCTCTCGATAACTAATGGACTGTTTTTTTTGCCTCAGTTAACCTCGCAGGTTAACAAAGTTTGCCTTGGCAGACGACGCGTCTGCCAGAGGGCGGGACAGAGGGTGTATTGACATTTGGTAAAGAATAAGTGTATAAATAAAATAATATGAAAAAAAGACTAAGTTCCAAAACCAATGTCAAAAGTAGTGTAAAAGGAAAAAGAGGTAGTGGTGGAATACACTGGAATTGGATTTTTAGAACTGTATTCCAAATTGTTGGCTTTATTGCTGTTGTAACGATAATTGGAATGGTAATTTCCTACATGAAGTATTAAAAAAAGGATTCAGTTGTATCTCGGAAGCTCTCTTTATATACTAATGTCAATATATGGCCTTTACTCATTTGCATGTTCATACGGAATATTCGCTTCTTGACGGGATGTGTCGCATCGGAGAGGTTCTTCAAAAGGCAAAAGACGCTGGCATGACTTCGCTTGCCATAACAGATCACGGAGCACTCTATGGAGCGTTTAAATTTTATATTAAAGCAAAAGACCTGGGGATAAAACCAATCATTGGTGTTGAAGTATATAAAGCAAAGCATTCTCGACTTGATAAAGATTCTGTAGAAGACAAAGATAGATATCACCTCGTACTTCTCGCAAAAGACCTTACTGGGTATCGCAATTTAATGAAGATGGTGAGTGCGGCACACTTAGAAGGAATGTATTACAAACCCCGCGTAGATTTTGAATTACTGGAAAAATACCATGAAGGTGTCATTGCTCTTTCTGGATGTCTTGGAGGAGAGATTTCCCAACTTATTTTGGAAGGACAGCAAACAGAAGCAGAAACTATTTTGCAAAAATATGTATCCATTTTTAAAGATGATTTTTATCTTGAACTGCAACGACATCCAAATCTCCCACAACAAGATAATGTGAATGCGGAACTCGTGAAACTCAGTAGAAAATATAGTGTTCCACTTGTGGCAACGAACGATGTCCACTACATAAATGAATCCGATGCATATGCACAGGAAGTATTGCTTTGTATCCAAACACAACGAACAATATTTGAAAAGAATAGACCACTTTCTATGTTTGATGTGCCGGACTACTACTTTAAGTCGGAAGATCAGATGAGAGTTTTATTTTCTGACCTTCCTGAAGCAATTGAAAACACCAATAAAATTGCAGATAAATGTAATCTTGAAATTCCTCATGGAAAATGGGTACTGCCTCACGTTGACACCCCAAATAACATGCCTCCTGAAGATTAGGTACGGGACTTGACAGGACTTTATTAATTGGGCAAAAAATAATGGTATTGGAGTTGGTCCTGGAAGAGGTTCTGTTGCCGGGTCCCTTGTGGCATATGTTTTAAGAATTACTGATATTAACCCACTTGAACATAACCTTCCTTTTGAACGATTTTTAAACCCGGAGCGTCCTACTCCGCCAGATATTGATATTGATTTTGCAGATGTGCAACGAGATGATGTTCTTGCATACGTAACCGACAAATACGGCAGTGAAAAAGTTGCACAAATTATTACCTTTGGAACGATGGAAGCCCGACTTGTTGTTCGAGACGTAGGACGTGCACTTGGGATGTCCTATGCCCAAGGAGACCGTTTAGCGAAGATGATTCCCCAAGGAAAACAAGGGTTTCAAATGAAACTTTCTCAGGCAATGGTTGAAGCACCACCACTAAAATATGCCTATGACAATGAACCAGAAACAAAACGAGTTCTTGACGTTGCGTTGCGACTAGAAAGTCTTCCCCGACATTCATCGGTTCACGCAGCAGGAGTTATCATC
>JAPLYQ010000107.1 GCA_026395475.1 Candidatus Roizmanbacteria bacterium
CTTATTCAAGCTACTCACAAAGCACTACCACTCTATTCAATTACTACTGAGGCAGGTCCAGAGCACAAAAAAGAGTTCATCATTTCCGTTTCTTATAACAAAAAGGTGCTTGGAGAAGGCAAGGGAGCATCCAAAAAGGAAGCTGAAGAGCAGGCTGCAAAAAATGCATTGGAATTTTTGAAGAAAAATAGTTATAATATCTAATTACTTTATTAGTCATTTAGTTCATTAATTGTATGTCAGCAACAATCAGACTCATGAAATTCGGAAAGAGAAGCTTTCCTACCTATAGAATCGTTGTATTAGATAAAAGAAAAAAGAGAGATGGTTCTTATTTGGAAAAGGTTGGAACATACAACCCTCACACTGAGCCTGCAACTTTGATAATTGATGACGTCAAGCTACAAGAGTGGCTTAAAAAGGGCGCACAAGTATCTGAAGGAATGCGTAGACTTCTTAAAAACAGAAAAACTAAATAAGGGACAACCCTTTTTTTTGTTTATAGTATTTATTCAACCAGCATTTATGTCTTGCTTTGGCTTTTTTTACTAGTATCAGTTAACTAGTTTGAGACATTTGTAGTATCGGTGGAGGTGGTATCACCCGCTGTAAAAGGATTACCCTTCTCAGGATACTCTGTACTTATGGATTGATACCCACTTGAACTAAATTGAAATTTAACTTTCTGTTTAATAACTTCGAGTTTCGCTATCTCTTCCTTAGATAACTGAGGAACTTGAACGGACTCGTTAAAAGTAAATCTCTTATTATAAAATGTGAGGGCTATTTTTGTTCCTCCAGTTGTTGTTCCTCCATACTGAATCTTGTCGCTTGTAGCTAATCTTCCACCTGCAAACTGATACTCTTGCAAAAAACGTAAAAAAGCTTCAGTATCACCTTTTCCAGTTACGTTAAGTGTTATTCTTTCTCTATTGGACAGTTTTCCAATTTCAATCACGTAGTCAGATATAATAAATTTTGAAGCAAGACTAATCTGTTCTAATGCATAAACAATTGAGAAAAAATCTTCGGTTTCAGGCACTAAACTCGCGAGTAGCTTGTTATAATCTTTTATCTGATCTTCTGTTAGTGATTTATTGTACTTTAACGTATCAAATCTATTTTTTAACATTTGAACCTCTCCCGTCATGAGATCCACTTCTTTTTTTTGCTCGTTGAATTGTCCGTAAAAAACCAGAACCACAATAATCAATAGAAAAAACACAAAGATAGACACAAACAATGTCCATTGCTCATTTAGTATTCTTTTTAGTTTATAGAAACGAACTGGTATGATCATTTTGTTTTTAATTCTTTAAACACACCCCTCAACTCTAATTGATATTTCCCTTTTGATGACTGTAACTGATTGAGATTAAAACTCTGTAATGAAAGTGACAGAAAATTCTTTAAGAAATCCTCCGCTTCAACATATCTCAAAAATGAGAGCATATCATCTGAGTTTTTAAATTGAACAATGAAGCGGGTAGTTCTTGTTTTATCAATTTCAATTGTATCTAAAATTGCATTATTACTGGTTTCTTCTAACGACTTCTTTAGCACTTCGTAATATGGTAAAAATTGTGCGTCTTCTTTGAAAAATGTATTTACTTGAGTTTGTTTACTTTTGAAGTAACGCATATTTGCTTCAACATCTTTTTCATCGAGTAAGTACTTTAAATACGTTTCCTTTTTTTTGAGTAAATCTTGGTGTGTACTATTAAGATTGAGAACTTTAGTAATAAGAAATATGAAAAAAAGAAACAAAACAACACCTGCACCAGTTAAATATCTCTTAATCTTTGGAGCATTAACACTGATGAAATCCTGTTTTGGTTTGCGCTTAAAAAGATTTATTCTATTTTTCATTACCGTATATTGGCACTTATGCTCGCAACAAATGATGACATTTTTGGCGAAAATGATTGAGAAATTGGATTATTAACTAGGACATCCCTCATAAGAATACTTTCAACAGGCAATTTAAGAAGTTCTGTTAGCTTTTTGTCCAATGCATGCAATCTTGAATCAAAATTACATAAATATACTTTTTTTACTGGAAGTTGATGTTTGTCCTTTGCAATAACTACAAATTTTGACATCTCGCTTACAAGATCACGCAGAAGTGGTCCTGCAAATGTAGCAAGGTCATAGGTGCCATTCTTTTCAAATCCTACAGATTCAAGAAGTTCCATCGCTTTATTATCTTGAAGTTCAAGGTTAAACTTTAATTCTTTAATAAACAAGTCAAATCCTGTTTTCACGATTCTTAATTCAAGAAGAACACCTTGTGGCATTGTCACCAAATATATACTTGTGGTCGCAAAACCAAAGTTAATAACGAGGTAAGACGATGGCTGGGCTTCAGCATATGTACTTAAATCTGAAAAGTATCGAGTAATCGCACTTAATTCACTTTCTAGTGATTCTGGAATAAAACCTGCAAGTTCAACGGTCTTTTCTACTCGTTCTACAAGTTTTTTTGGTGAAGCAATAACTAAGATTGTGTTCTTTTTTGTCAATGCATTTTCTTTTACTACTTCCAAATCAAAAACGACTTCGTCAATTGGAAGAGGGATAAACTGGTCTGCTTGATAACGAACTGCAGACAGTAATTCTTTTTGATTGAGTTTTGAGAACTCCATCACTTGTGCATAACAGTATGAATCAGGAATAACGACATGTACATTCTTTTTTGAAATTTTTAAATCTTTTGCCATTTTTGCCATTATTTCTGCTTGCAGCTCCATGGTTTTTTCAAGATCATCGTTAAAATAATTTACGACTGATAACTCTTCTCCTAAAGAGGTTAAGTCAATTTTCTTATTTTTTAATGAAGCGTCTGAGACACGTGTAAATTTCTCTCCGATGTCAATTCCAAATGATGTTTCTGCCATATGTACTAAACTCACTAAAATTGTAAACATGTCCTCTCTCTATCCGATTTCGACCTCACTTATTGCAAACTATAGTTAGAGGAGTATATATACAGTATTCGCTAAAATGCTTCGAAAGTCAAGACTAGTAATTCCTTAATTGAAGTTTAAAAGAATAGGGAAGTACCATATCAGTAAAAACAGTTGATTTATGCATGGTAAAAGTCGTAGTAACAAAAGGAAGCGAGTAGTCGTTCACTTTAAAACACGAATAACCAAAATCCGAAACCAGTACATCTTTAGATGATAAATTATATGTTTTGAGAAAGCTATTATTTCTATCTGCTGAGTCAGATGCAATTGTGTCTACTCCAGAAACTGTCTTTTGATAGAGTTTTATACCATATTCATTTCTATCACGGATATACATCTCTGGCGAAAATGTGGGAGTTGGTGTGGTAAATAATGGACACGGATTGTTAGTGGCATAGAGACTATCTGTGAGATATGCGGTTCTTGTTTGCAATATATTTTTAATATTTCTCTCAATAGAATCACCTTGTTGTTTCATTTCTTGATACGAAACAAGTATCAACTGCTGACGAATCATGGTAAAAAAAATATTAAAAACTGAAGGAAGCACAAAACCTACAACACCCACTGCAACAATAAGCTCAATAAGAGTAAATGACTTATGTTTTATTCCCATATGTTGAGAACTGTATATAATTTTGTACTATATGTATTGCCTCCATCTTCCCACTCCGTATATGTTGTTACTTGTACTTGTGTTGAGGGAACAGTATCTGTTTTAAATACAGCATATCTTCTAAATATGCCACCAAGAGTGATATCACAATCATCTTTAGTCAGAATAACCTCCAACCAAGATGGCTCATCAGTTTTAAAACAAAATGTCTTATCGCTCGTAGTTAAGACAAAATCATTCCAGTTTGTATCTTTTTCCCCTTTAATCCAGTCAAGTAGTTGTTCGTTATAATGACTTGCTTTGAGCATATTTATCTTCAACGTATTTTGATGCATAGAAACTGTAATGATGGCTGCGGATGTTACAAAGAAGAACGACAAAATTGTTATAAAAATAAGAACCTCTATTAATGAAAAGGATTTTTTTATGGACATGTGTAGTCTCCGTTAGTAATATACCCTGACTCATCAATTTTTATAAACTTACATTTATTTGTACCTCTGTCAATGATAGGAATGGTGACCGTGCCGCCTTCATAGTTATGTTCATTGAATTTAAGAGTAAAGGAAGGAGTGATATATTCAATACCGGTAGGGATTGCATATACAATGGGAGATGGAACTGTATCGCAGTTTGGTAACAGAGTCACATATTGAGGATCAACGACAACGGAGTAACCATTGACATGTGCTGTTGTTACACTATTACATAATGATACATCAGTCGCACTTGCTTTAACTTTTGCTAATTCCAAAGTGCGGGCAAATAGTGAGATTTGATTGGATAAAATTTTGTCATCGCGATATGTCGATAAAATGGCTAGAGAAGTACCAGACAAAAGAATAGTAATTGCCGCGACTACAAGTATTTCAATGAGAGTAAAACTTTGTTTCTTATTTTTGACCATAAGGACCCATACAATAATTACATATTATTCCATTACCACATGAGCTTATAGAAACCGATGTGTCTCCACCTTCAATATATGCACAAAGCGTGTAATCTTGGAAAGTACCAGAACTGGTATAGTAGTAAGTATTCTGTGTTGGACTTGTAGACATAGGATCTTTAGGTACTGTGCTCATATATACAGTAGTCCCATCTTTCAAAGAACCGGTACCAAAACTCAGTGGGGGGACGGGATATGACCCTTTGAAACTCCTATATAACTCGACAGCGGCTCTAATCTGCTCAATATCAGTATTTCTTCTTGCA
>JAPLYQ010000083.1 GCA_026395475.1 Candidatus Roizmanbacteria bacterium
TCATACCTGGAACAATAGGAACGAAAGTCCATGAGCTCTTATTTGAATCTTTATTAAACCAAGAGGAACAGTATCCAAAACTATTTGGTTGCTTTGGAGAATATGAAAAAAATAAATTTTATACAAAAGAGTTTAAAAGGATAACATCCAACCATAATTCATATACACACCTTGAGAAATATATTTCCGGCAAAAGCAAAAGCATAGATATGCTTCTCAATATGGACATGCTTACTTGTCTTCCAGATGATCTTTTGGTAAAGGTCGATATGGCCGGAATGGCACACTCACTTGAAATTAGGTCTCCCTTATTAGACCACAAATTCATCGAAAAAGTTGCGCGCATACCTGAGAGTTTAAAGGTAAACGGTTTCAATAGTAAATATTTATTGAAGAAAATAGCAAGTCAATATCTACCAAAAGAATGTATTGAAAGAAAAAAACAAGGATTTGGGGTTCCACTTGAATATTGGCTTAATAGTGCGCGTATAAAAAAACAATTGAATATGCTCCTTGAGGAAAATTCTCTTCTTATGTCCTATATAAATAGGGAGGAAATAATATACCTCCTAGATAAAATATCAGGTGATGGGTCTCGTCTTGAAAAGCAGGATGTGTCGAATATATGGCTTCTTTTATGTCTAAAAACGTGGCTTGATGTATGGTTCTCTTAAAAATTTTGCTTTTTCAATGAAAATATCTTTAAAAATAGCTAAGATATTTTTTCTTATATTTGTTCTTGCAGAGCAGACCATCCAACAATCGTTACATGACTTAATCTTGGATATAAATTTATTAAAGTGAAGATCTTCAAACTTTATTTTATTTAAATCTCCCACTAACCAGGGCTTAAGATGGCAAGTATAAACTTTTCCAAGAGAATCAACATAAAAAAAATCACTTCCTGCATCACAAGTAAAATGGCGAGTATTTGTTTGTATAAATTTATCAAGTTTTTTGCTAAACCACCCTCTAAACCAATCTTTAGGCTTATTTGAAGTAATTTGACGATAGATAAGCTCATCAAAAATATCTTTGAGTTCTGAATCTATTTTGGGACGCAGTTTTATCTTTCCCTTGCCAAAATATATAGGCGAATCAGAAGCAACAGTGAGTGAAAACTCAAAGTCATTTTTCTCACACATATCATAAAGTTTAAGTAATTCATGCTTATTTTGTTCCATCAGCGTAAAAGATATCCCAATATCTTTTACTCCTATTTCTTTAAAGTAGTTGAGTGTGGTTATGGCGTTTTCATAAAATAGCGGGAGCCCGCGTATGTGAGTATGAGTATCGCCCGTACCATCTATGGAAACTCTCATAGCAATATATGGATCTTCTTTGAGAACTTTTGGAAAAATTTGCTTTATTTGATTAACCAAATAACCATTTGTATTTATGAGTAGTCTTGCTTTTTGACATCTTTTTTTTATTACTTTCACAATATCAGGAAGATCTTTTCGAAGAAAAGGCTCGCCCCCCGTTATATTTATTTCCCTAAGAGAGGATGGCAACTTTTCATAAAAATTAGGTTCTACTTCTCCTTTTATCTTGTTTTGCCAAATGTTACACATGACGCAACGAGCGTTACAATTGAGAGTAACTGCAACTATAGCTTCTTGAGGATGATACATAAATCCTTACATTATAAGGCATTAGTTTTTGTATATAGAGAGCATTGTCTTTATATTTATTTATTGTGATCAAGCAATATGCTTTTTATCTCAAAGGCGGATTGTGTAGGATTAAAACTACTATCGAGAGGAAGAGGAGATTCACCTGGTGAATTCGGATATTCTTGCGAATCTAAAACCCAAGTTGATGCATTAGTAAATCCCCATGTGTTAATGGTGTCACAATTTTCAGAATCAAGACATGTTTCAAAAACTGCGTCATAGATCTGGGCTTTTAAGTCTTCTTTCTGTTTAGGTGTAAAATTAGAAGGCAACCCTCCAATATTTACGTCAAGTTCCGTAATATAAAACTTAACACCAATGTCTCCATATTGTTTGATAAGTGATGCAAGTTGTTGTTTGTATATTGCTAAATTTTTTTCAAAATTTTGTTCTGGTGTTCCACTTCCTTCGATAAAGTTTCGAGCTAATAAATGAGATTGTGATCCAAAGCCGTCAATAGGTACTCCTGCTGCTCTCATTTTCTTTATATAGTTTAATTCAACTTGCGCCTCTGCGTTAAGAGGTGTGTTAGTTTGTACCCCTTCTGTTGCATTATCATCGTTAAGTAAAAGATCTGCATTTGGCCATAGTCTATCTGCTGTTGTAAAAGCGGTTTTTATATACTCATCATGTAACCGAGAATATAAATAATCTCCTTCAAACCAAACCTGGTCTACCGCATTCCTATCTTTTCCATGCCATAAAAGCTCATTTACAACAGAAATTGCTTTGGGTTCAGGCAGCCCATTTTGTTTCATATGGGCAGCAATTGACTCCATATGTTTGACCATCCAATTACTTAGTTCCTGATCTGACATTTGTCTCATCCATTCAGGAGCAGTGACATGTGTGAACAGCCACCCTGGGAATACATGCATAAGTAGATATGGTTTTTTACTCTCTGTCATAAATTTTGTTACAGTATCAAAATCATTCCAATTGTACGATTGAATAATTTGATCAGGTGTCTGTTTTTTATTTTCTATTTTGCTGTACAAATTAAAATCAATTATCCCACCAGGGGTTCCAATATTAAAATTGTCCATAAACGCTTCAGTATATTTCTGGTTGGTTAGATTTGGGCCGGTCCATGTATTTATTTCAGATCCTACATTAAATCCTTGTGGAGCAACATCCTCATAGCCAGGGATCGTCCATTCTCCGTTTTCGTTCAATATTGCTAATGGGACATTAACTACTCTTCCACTTTCTGTGGTTGTTGTGATCATTAAAAATTTCTCTTCAACCCCTCTTACAATCATTTTTTTTATAAAATTATCCGGATTTGCTTGAACTTCTGTAAGTAGTGTTTTACTGTCAAATTGAATCCCATTAACTATAACTTTATCTCCAAATGCATGCACAAATGAAGTAATAACGCTCGTAAGCGTTTCAGTTGAGGGAAGATTTTTTAACTCTCTCCATTCTTTAGTTGTTGGGTTGAAAACCATCATGCCTTTTCCACCTTTTGCGGCCACTTCAACACTTTGTTTATCTCCAATCCACCCCATCCGTACATCTTCTCTTGTATATCCTGGAGGGAGGTTGACTTTTGTATATGTTACTTTGCTCTGATCTGCTTGCACAGGAAACCAATATTCAGAAGGGCTTGCTGATAAGAAAGTAGATTGTCCATCAGTAAATGATGGCCACATGATAGTTGTCTGTCCTGAAAAAGACATTGCAGCGTTGCGACTTGCCCCATCAGGTTGGCCATTTGTAAATAATTGAGTCGCACTTGGAGCTGTCCCTGTTCGAGCTGTGACAAGATGTGCATTATTCTGGGCATTCAATATCCACTGTGCCTCATTTGCAGGTTCAAGTGGAATATTATTTTTTGGAATAAGTTTATCCCCAGAAAGTTCGAGTATACTCCCAAACTGCGCATTGGTAAAAATTTCATCATTAGAATAATCTATGGCGGTAGGAGGAACTATTTCTGGAACTTTTGTTGAAACTTCTGTTGGAGCACCTGTTGGCGTAACTCCTGGATTTGTCGGTACTTCTGTAGCTGGTACGCCTGTCTTAACTTCTGGAGGTACTAATGTGGAAGTTCCTGTTGCCGCAGCAACTGTCTGACAAGCAGTAAGAAGCAATGGTGCTAAAAAAGGAAGCTTTTGAACAAGACCTTTACCAACTAACGTCTTCTCTGCTAGGCCGATTGGGATACTTGCTTGTGATTCTCTTCTTTCACTCATGCATCAATTCTATCCTATAACAATTTAAATTGCAAGCGTAACCTATAATAATACACATTAAATATGTACCATATAGCCTTATAAACACATAAAGACACCATTGTTGAAATTGTAAGTTGTTTTTAACACGAAGCTATTGGTGGAGAGAATTACTTATCTTTTTGATACTTTTTCAACATAAGTAAATAGAAGGATATTGATGTTGCCCTTCATAAATTTAGTTAGGAATATGTTTTGTGTACAAGAAGCATATATTATCTAATTTTGCTACAATAACAAATCATGAACTTAAAACATATTGAGACTCTAGACTTGGTTACTCAACCCCAAAATACTGATGACCTACAAATAATAGTTAGTTGGAATATAACAACTATTAATATAACTTCAGTCATCTTAAATGATGATCAACTTATGTTTTAAAAATGACAAAAAAATACGTATACATCTGTGGAATCCGTTTTTTTATAAGTAATTATAAAAATATAGTAGAGACTATTAAGGTCTCAACAAAGAGAAAGGTTATTTTTGCGCCCCTCGCTACTCACCCAGTCATGGAGGCATATTTTAATGACAAATTAAAAAATATTTATGGTGAGATACAGTATCTTCTTCCGGACGGATATATCGTTTGGGCAATCCATTTCTTGTTTGGAATCCATTTTCAGAAAAGAATATATGGGCCTGATCTTCTTCTCAACGTTTCTAAAATGTGTGAAGAAACAAAAAAACCTATTTTTTTATGTGGAAATAACTGCGAACTTGTTAAGTTTAAATTAAAAAAAATATTTCCGGATCTGAAAGTTGGAGGAACATTCGAAATGGGTGGAATAGAATATTCCAGTTCTATTGCAAAAAAAATAAGTGGATTAATAAAAGAGACGCATTCTGCATGTGTCTTTGTCGGAATAGGATCTCCAAATCAGCATATTTATCTTTCTTGTCTTGCGTGAGCGTTTTATAAAAAAAAACTCCATTCTTTAACTCATATTCCCTCTTTTTTATAGTGAAATTTTTCTTTGCTTGTATGTGTCAGCTTAAATCTAGTCAATTGCAATATTATCCTACATCTTTTTCTCGTCACCCATAATACAGCTAAGGCAGTTTCAGGTTCAAAAAAAAGAAGTATCTTCTTCCATACTGGCTCTGCTGAAAGAAAAAAAAGATTAAAGACTTTCTTTAATTCTTGAGCATCATGGCTAAATATGTCTACTTTTTCTATGATGTTTTTTGCCATCCACTTTCTAAATGGAGGAGGCTCTATAGAAGAAATAAAATTCTGTGGAATGGTTTTTTTATAATACTTGTTGATTAATAAAAAGACAGGATAGACATATCCCTCAAGTTCATTTTCCAAAATAGTCTGCGTAAGGTCGTTAAATAATTTTTTTGTTGCCTTTCTTTTTATCACAGTGGAAAGAAATTCATAACGAATGCTGTCGGAGAAATTGTGATTAAGAATATGGAGAGCTAAATAAAGGATTTGATCAGAAACCGAGCAAAGAGGGTAATCAGTGTTATTAATTTTTATTTCTTCCCTTCTTTCAAGAATCCCTGAACTAAACTTCATAAGTTTATTCTTTGGGAATATAAAATTCATGCCTTTTAGTTGTGATATTAAAAATGCAGCCTCAAAATGAACGTCAAAAATAATAGGGACATTATTGACCATTTTAGAAAAACTTACTTCCGCAAGTTCATTTGGTTTTTTGAGAGAGGTGAAAGAGCTTGGAGGTTTACAAATAAGACCGTATCCCAACTTACTAAACATATTTACAATTTTTTTGTATTCGCTCCGTTGGATTAAGACGTCACAATCTCCATAAATGCGTTTAGGAATGGCTTTTTCATAACGAAGAGAAACAAGTACCCCCTTAATAAATACATGTGGTATTTTATAAAGTTTAAGTAGTGTTTCAATCTTGATTATCTCTTTAAGATAGAAATTAGATTGAACGTAATACAGATCTTGAAGTCCATGCCATTTATTATGGCGTTTAAAACGCACCACTTTTGCAAGTATGCTTCCTTTTTTAAGTGGTTTATCTGCGATAAAATTATTATCTCCGCGAGTAATACATATACTTTTTGTTTTATAGATGACACGATGAGCAATCAATTCATTCTTTTGATAGATAAGAACAATATCATTGATAAAAATCTTCTCAAATGATGATTGAATATACTCAATTATGTCCCCATCTTGGAGTATTGGGAGCATACTATGACCATTTGCTTTGACAGAAAAGATTTTATCAATTTTTTCCATATCACTCAACCTTTGACACAAAATAATCATTTAGAGTAGAGTGGTCAGTAATAAAGCCTAAGCCTCTTCCAGGTGATATTGTTAATTCTTCTGCGAAAAAAAGCTTATTATCTATTTCTTTAACTTGAATTTTAGCTTTGATGATAATGTATCTATATGTTTCACTATCTGTTGAAATAAGTTTGCCTATCTCATTTGTTAAGACCTCATTTGTTTCCCCTTTTGCTTTATCTAATATCTCAAATATAATCTGTTTTCCATTAGAAAAAGAGTCTCCAAGTTCGATTTCATCGAACTCCCATGGGTATGTATATTTTTTGGTTAAATAGATGATTTTTTCTACATTATTCTCTTTTATTGGTTGATCGCTCATGTCGATGATAGTGCCAGAAAATTGCGTATTAGGCAGTTCAAAATCAATTGGTGAACTTATCCCAATTGTTTCTCGATTAAAATTATAGGTATTTGTACTTCCCACCATAGATACCATAATCCGAGCCGTAACATAAACTTCATATTGCCCACTTCCATAATAAGGATAATAGGAAACATTCAAAATTTTAATAAGTGGTTTTCCTGTAATGTCCTTTTTCTCCTTAGCCTGTTCTATTGCTCTTACTAACCAAATATTCGGTCTTTGAGTACTTGCCCACCACAACCCCTGGCCCACCTTTACCTTAACATATATATAAGTTGGTTTTGATATAAAAATCTTATAGAATGCAAAAAGACCTACAAATCCAATACATCCTGCAAAAATAAGTAAAAAATAATTTTTTTTCAAAAAAAAGAGGAGGTTCTTAAAGTCAATAATACCTAAAAGGAATTTGTTTTTTGATAGTCGTTTTTGTATCTTTCTTTTCATATGCCAGTAGTATACTATATACCAATATGACAAGCACACAGAAAGTCAACAAAAACCTTATTGTCCAGAGATTAGAAGATTCGGTTGTCCTGTTTGACAGTGATGCTTCAGTCCTTTATACATTAAATGAGTCCGCCACCTTCATCTTCGGTTTGCTAAAAAAGAAGGCTTCGAAAAAAGATGTTATCTTAAAAATGAAGAAAAGATATGGACTCGATGAGAAAAAAATAGAATCAGATTTTAATGAAGTTCTCAATGAATTTATAAAAAAAGGAATCGTAACTACTAAAAAATAATTTCTTTCCCTTTCCGTTTGAATAACACTTATATCCACCTTATAATGGAAAGCCTATGCTTGCGCGGACAGGTGAATACAAAGATCAAAAAGTAGGTTTTTTTGACAACTTATATGTCACTTCTATCCATCATATTAAAGTCCTCTATAATCCTTATTCCTATAAAGGCCAACTTCTATTAAATACTGAAATCTACTCTGCTTTAAAAAAAATATTGATTGGTAGACACACGTATTATGAATGCCAAATATTACTCGCAAAAAAACTTTCAAACCTTGATAAAAAATCAAGTAGTCAAATCTTAGAAAATTTAGTCGCATATGATCTCCTCAGTTTTGACAATAAGAAAAATTATTTACATTTTAATCCTTCTGTTAGTGGAAAAATGCTTATTTTTTGGATAGATATTACCAATCAATGCAACTTTCGATGCACTTATTGCTTTGTTGATAAAAAAAAGGAGGTCCTCAATATAGATAAGTTTGAAAAATTTTTGGATCGCCTTTCTGAACTCAGAAAAAAATATCAATATACTAAGCTTAATTTTATCCTTTCTGGAGGAGAGCCACTCCTCTATTTTGATACCTTAAAAAAAGTCGTCACCCTCATCAACCGGTTTGAAAAGAAACAAAAAAACCTATCCGTCGATAAAAACGTTATTACTAATGGTACGTTGCTTACACACACTAATGTTGCATTTCTGAAAGAGAACAAAATCCATGTTAATATATCGCTTGATGGAATTGGCAAATATAACGATCTAACTCGTAAATTTACTAAGGGGAATATGAGTACATTTCCCTATATTATGAAGGGGATAAAACTTGCGAAATCTGAAGGTGTTTTGGGGGTAATTGCCACAACAGTCACCTCAAAAAACATAGAACACCTATCCAAGTTCTCACGTTTTTTGGTAAAAGAAGGAATAAAATTCCAATTTCAATTTTATAAAGAATCAAGCCAATTTTGTCGAGAAAATCCACTTGCTCTTACCGATAAGTCAATAGAATATTATCTCAGGGCAATTAAGACTGTTTATAGCATGTATAAAATACAGGATATTCAAAAAAAAGTAACATCATTCATTGATTTGGACCATAGTAACACACCTACTACCGTTACCAAACAAGGATGCTCGGCAGGAAATATTGAATATACGGTAACGACAAATTGTGAAATCAAAGTGTGTCCTGCCTCTGAAGTTGCAATCCCATTTGAAAAAGCATTTGATTTCATTGCTGCGATTAGAGAGAAAAATTCTGAATTTGTAAATTTTTCAATTGATAGTAATCCTGTTTGTAAAAAATGCCTATGGAAGTATCAGTGTAAGGGAAGGTGTAAGCTCGAAATGATGCGTTCGGGAAAACTAAATGAGATTCCTCAACGATGTACATTTTATAAAAAGTTGTACCCTCTTATTATTAAACTTGAAGCTGAAAGAATCGTAAGTACCAATGTTCTTGCTCTTGCAAAAAAATGAATACCTATTTTCTCAAAATAATCGATTTTGTTATACAAATAAGCTTTAATCAGGCTGCCAATAGTTCTATTGAGCGCGTCTTAAAAACATATTATAAGGACTATTTAGTACCAGAAGTTTCCCATCCTAATCTTTTTGTTGAGGTTCGAAGTAAATATCTATTCAGGACAATGAAAATAAAAAAGGCAACTTTTATGAGTCTGTATTATGAAGAAAAACCCAACAAAATTATCACTTCAAAGAGTCTTAATAATATTCAAGCGCATTTTTTTCTCAAAACAATTATTTATAACTTTCTTTTGGAAAAAGGCATTCCACTTTTGCATTCTTCAGCATGTCTAATAAATGACAAAGCTACTATCTTTACAGGAACAAATAACGCAGGGAAATCAACTATTGTTAAAATGCTAAAAAATTCATTTACTCCTCTGTGCGATGATATGTGTGCATTAAAAATGAATAAAGGTGGGAAACTCTTCCTCTATCAAGTGCCTTATCTTGAAAAAAATAGATATAAAAAGAGCAATATTGGTTATCCTGTTGGAAACATATATTTCTTGTCCTAACTTACACTTCATAGTAATATAACTCTCTATTCTATTAACAAACTTATTTGAAAATATGATATTATCTATGAGTGGTAGCAGTTTCTTGTTCATTAGAATGAAAAAATATCAAAAGCCAAAAGTAACTCAAAAAAAGATTAAAGTCTCCCTATTGAGAAAAAACTACGATTTTATGGAGTTTTTAAACGTATATGCCACGTGCCGAGATGGAGGGGGATGTAATGTTTGCTGGCCCTAATAGCTTTTTAAGCTTCTTCCTGTAAAATAGTCACTATATCATGAAAACAAAGAATGCAACCTTAGTGTATATCTCAACAATTGAAAAAGAGATCCATCCTGCCATCTATGGGATAAAGGCATATGCACTTAAGTATATACAAGATAAAAATATACAAATACTTACAAAAAGCATACGCGCAAAACATTCAACTCAATCTTCACGATATGCTCTCTATCCTTCTTTCTCCCCTCAGGAGGTTCAGAAAATTGGAATGTCTATTGTACGACAACATCCAATATATGTTGGATTTTCTACCTATGTCTGGAATGTGGAAGCAACACTCCTACTGGCTCAGTACATAAAGAATCTTGACCCAAATATTACAATTATTCTTGGGGGAGCTGAAGCAACATACAATGCAAAAAAAATTCTTTCAAAAGAAAAGTGTGTGGATGTTGTCGTCCTTGATGAGGGAGAATTGCCATTTCTTGACCTTATTGAAGGAAAAAAACCTATACAGACGATTCAAGGTATTATGTATAAAAATAAGGGGAAAATAATACATAATCCTCACCGAAATATTCTTGATTTGACTACCGTGCCTTCATCTTACCTTGTGGGCCTAATTGACCTCAAGAAAGAAAAAAAATCTGCGTTCATTATTGAAACTTCACGTGGCTGCCCATTTAAATGTGCCTATTGTTCCTACAATATCAATAACTATGCAAAATTAAGACTCTTTCCAGTTGAACGTGTTGAAAAGGAGCTTGCATATCTACTCCGTAACAAAGTAAACGCAATACATGTTGTCGATGATAATTTTAATATTTATGATCTTCGCGCACAAAGAATCTTGAAAATGTTTATAAAAGATAATAATAATACGCACTTAGAGCTATTTATTAGGGCAGATGCATGGCAAATCAGTGAACAGTTGGGGAATCTTCTTGCAAATCCGTATATTCATTTAACGATTGGTGTTCAAGCTCTAAAAAAAGAGACACTCAAAATTACACAGAGAATACATAAAAGACATATCTTGGAACAAAATCTCTATTTATTGAACCAACTAAAAGCAAACTATACCCTTCAATTTATTATTGGACTTCCGGGAGATACATATAAAGACATTAAGAATGATATTAATTGGGCATATTCATTTCATCCTCAATATATCCATTTGCAGACACTTCGCATAAATCCAGGTACCTTATTTGAAAGAGAGGCTCATAAGTTTGGTATTACCTATGAAAAAAAACCTCCTTATGTGATTAATAAAACATACAGTATGACTGCAAAAGACTTAAAAAAATCAGAAGAATTAAATATTATGTTTAAGCTTTTTTATGAAACAGGATTTCTTAAGAAAACAATCAATCAGTTGCATCTGAACCTCTCTTTGCCTATTTCTAACATTATTGAAGAGCTGATACTTGCAGGGATAAAGCCGGTAACATTATTTATGTTCGATAAAAAAAGCCTTATATTCCTTATTAGAAATAAGATTAAAAAAATATTGCTAAAAAATAATCAAAAAAAACAATGGCCCTTATTTGAAGTGTTGATAAATACAGATATTATTTGACTACGCTACTGGTGTGTGCGTTGTGTATTGCTTCCCGATTTTTTACCAATCTCACATCAAGAGGAACAATTTTGTCATTTTGGAATGTAAATACTTCATGGGCAAGTATGGAATCATTTTCTTTAAGAGTCTTCGCACTTAACGAAATTCCACTTTTTGGACCGTTATAAACCGCGGCATCTTTGATGGGGAGAGTGTAGTTGATAAGTATATTATTTCTTTTGAGAGAAAAACTTGCAGTGTTATTCTCAACAGCTAAGTTAACAATGTTTCCACTAGTTTCCACTATTATGATAGGAGTGTTTTTTGTATCTACTGCAAATTCTGTCGTAGATACTCCACCATTTTTAGTAAGCCAGGAAGTAAAATCCTTCGATTCTTTTACCGTCCTCAGAGAATAAAGATTAATGTACTTAGTACCATTCGTTTGAGGTAGTTTACATAAATAATAGTAATATCCACCCTCTCCAACAACTACTAAAAGCAAAAGAATAAAAACAGATAGAATCAACTTGTTGTACAAATGCATGTATTGAGTTTAATTCAACTCAAGAACCTCTGTCAAGCATCATTTTTAATTCTCTTTTGTCTGAATAATAAATTATGGAGATCTATATTAAGAGTTTCTTGAATCAGGTTCTTGTCTATCTGCAACTTATATTTTTCTATTAGGAAAGAAATAAAGTCCCTCTGTAAAGCCTTAAGGTAATTTTTGTTTGGTATAAATACCTTATTCCAATACATCCAATCTTTATAAATGGTGGAGTAAGAAAGGTGATAAGTATCATTAATATAGCGAAGAGATTGTCGCAAGAGCCCTACTTCAAATAGTAAATATTGAGTTCTTAATAATCGTCCTAATTTTTCCATATCTTTTCTGCTAATTGTGCCTGTTTTATATACTACATAAGGGGGGATTTTGCTATAAACAATAGCAAATTTCTTTGTCTCAAAATAGAGACTTGTGTTCTTGAGAATCATTAATGGATCAAAAGAAACATTAGTCGGCTTGAATTTGAATGCCCAGTCAATATCATTCTCAATATCTTTATATGTTTCTTCTGGCAATCCTACGATAAACTGCAGACAATAATCAATATTTAACTTGTCTAGATTTTTTATATTTGCCTCAATAACATTTTGATTTGATGCACGATTGATAAGTCGTAAAGTCCGCGCATTGACTGATTGTACACCAATCATACATCGAATACGTGCTCGGCTTATCAAGTCAATAAGCTCTGAACTTAATGGTCTGATAGCTGCGTTAATAAATATTTCTACCGTTGTATCTTTCCTATGGAGAACAACTGTCTTGAGAATCTGAATTGCACGTGCCTCATTTAAATTGAAATTATCGTCATTAATCCAAAGAAAGCCTGGATTTTTATCAAGAATATAGGAAACTTCTTCCTGTACTTTGCTCACAGGAAAATATCTCACTCTGTTTGCCCCCATTAAACGAAATAAACAATAGGTACATGTAAATGGACAGCCTCGTGATGTTTCGATAGTAAATCGTTGTTTTACTTTGAGATCCACATGTTCATTTAGATAGGGAGAAGGAATTTTGGATAATTCCATTAAGGACCTTTCGGGATTGTGGACTATTTTTCTATTTTTTATGTGAGAAATACCCTGGATGTCTTTAATTTCACCTTTTTTTAAAACAAGGTATTGAATAAGCTCTAAAAATGTCTCTTCTCCCTCACCTCTTACAATAATATCAATAAATGGACTATTCTTTAGAATTTTATCTACATTATCAGATGCCTCAGGACCGCCTAAGATTATTTTCACTGACTTATTCAGTTTTTTTATTTGTTGTGCAATATGAAGGGTAACCTCCATATTCCACATAAAGCAAGAAAGACCCACAATCATTGTCCCATTTTGTAAAATTGCTTGAGCTATCGATTGAATTTCGCTCTGAGAAAAGAGGGGGAACCGTTGTCCCTGTATAAGGTGAGTGGTCTTAAAGGGAAAAGTACGGATATCAACCTTTAATTTTTTATTAATTTTAAGATCATTAAGTAATGTAGCTTTTATGTTGTAGAGACCCAGTTGAATGTATTTTTCTTTTGGTGTGATAGTTGTCAGAACAAGGACTTCTTTGGACATATATGAGCTACAAATCATACTCCATTCGCCCTCAGCATGCTTTCTACCTCAAGATTAATAAGATAAGGGATATACTTTTTATAAAAAAGACACGTGCTTGGCGCTTTTTTTGTTCTTTCATTCACAAACTGTTCCATTTTACATCCCCCCTTACATTGATACTTCCATAGGCATTTTTTACAAACAGGATTACGATTGACAGAGTACCCTACAAATTCTTTATGTCTATTCCTAATCGACGAGATAAAGCGAGGTGCGCTTTCAAATGGGATTTTGACTTCAGATGCTGGACATATTTTTATCTCACAGTTTTGTGTTATGGTAAAGTAGTTATAACCTGCTGCACACCCATGTTCTCCGGTATAAAAAGGAATTTTTACACTATCAAGAAAAATGTCCATATCCTTATTTTTTTTATGTCCCGAGGCGTACCAGTCATATACTTTTTTAATTGCTTTTAAATAATAGCCTATTGATTCATTGTTGAAAACAACAGGTTCATCTAAACAAAACTTTGTTACTTTCTTATAGAACTGAAGTTGAAAACCAACCTCTCGCTCTAAAAGCGAAGTAACCAATTCTGGAAGATGTTTAATGTTTTTTGAGGTAACTGTGGTGATTGTATTTGCTAAAATATTATATTTTTTTGCAATATCAATTCCCTTCGTAACAGTTGAATAGGTACTTGACCCATCGGCAAACTGTCTTGTTTTATCATTATAAGCACCAATCCCATCAAAGGATATTGACATTTTCACTTTTTCTTTTTTGAAATATTTTGCTCTTTCTTCTGTAAGAAGGCTTCCATTGGTGATTATTTGTATATCTGACGTCATTTCGCCTTTATGTTTTTTTTGAAATTCTTGCAAAACCTTAATAGTTTTTTTCAGTGCATCAAAATAAAGAAGTGGTTCTCCTCCAGCCAGTATAAAAAGCATTTTGCGAAATGGATAATCTTTCTTTTGTTTAAGCAATCCTTCAAGAAGTAATCGTAGTTTCTCCGGATCAATTACTTCCTTTTTTCTATCAATATAGCAATATGTACAGCGGAAGTTGCATTGATTGGTCACATCAATCCAGAATGATGCTTTCTCTGAATTTGATTGTGGATTGATGTGAATATGATTTTTTTCTTTATCATAGCTTAAAAGATTGTGATCTTGAAGTTGTTGTATAAGAAGAGGAATTTCTTTCTCTTCAAGGAGCTCAGTTTTCTTTATTCTTTTTTGCACCTCATCAATGGAATATTTTCCATTTAGTATTTTTTTGAGGGGTGTAAAAAGCTTTTCAGGAAAGACAAATGGACTTTTATAAGAATATGGATTCCAAATCGCTTTATAGCCTTTGACATCTGTATAATACAGGTTATCAAATAGGCCGATTGTTTTTTTATTATCAAACATTTCGTACTATTATAATCAATAAAGTGAAAAAATGAAAACTCAAAGTCATCAGAAAATTACATATGATTTTCTTCCATTCATCAAACCAAAAATATCTCCCAATTTATCTGTTGTTTACTCAAAACTTACTGAAGAAATGAATTTTTTTTCTCTTGGAACGCGCAAAGAGTTATTTGTGGGTAATATTTTCCATAAACTAGTTCCTTATATGGGGGGTAAGTTTACCATTAAGGAAATCTCGAAAAAATCCACTATCCCTTTTCCCCAGGTAGTTGCTTTTGTCCTCTTTTTACAAAAGGAGGGAGTCTTAGCTGGAGAATATTCTTCAAAAGTGCTCTTACCAAAAATTGCGTCTTCCCTATCACATCGTGGTAATATATATCACTTCTCTATTGTTTTTACAGAAAAAAATAGAATAAATACCCTCATTTATCGCATATTAAAAAAGAAGGGGTTTAAAACCTTATCATTTCTCAATACATCCTCTCCAACCATTATTCAGCAAAAACTGAAGGATGTGGTGCTCGTTGTGGGATCTTCCTCTAATAAAAAAATGAATATCCTTATTAATAAGATCTGTCTCACAAGTAGTGCAAAATGGCTTCCCTACAATCTAGATTATGATAACTCACGAGTTGACGTTGGGCCATATATACAAATGGGGAGAATTGGTTGTTTTTATTGTTACTCAAAAAGAATAAAGGAAAATCATTTATTTGAAAAAAAAGACTATATTTTTGTTGGAAAAAATACAATAGACTCAACAATACAAACTCAAATTGAAGAAAATATATCTCTGCATGTTACCTCTTCAGTCGAAGCATTTCTTACTACTAAAAATTATTTAAAAGACCACATTCAAACACTCGATTTTATTACTGGAAAAGTAAAAAAGAATGCATTGCTTGCCGACCCACTTTGCCCTTTTTGCAAGTGTAAAATCCCAAACCTCGAAATTCAACTTATGGATAGAACGGCGATATATTTCGAAAATGGGATGCGTATTATGAATGCTCAAAAATCATGGAATAATGTGAAAAAGTACATTGGACATGTGGGAATTATTACTAAAATAATTTCTTTTTATAAGCAGATTGACGAACAACAAAGCTATAAGGGTATATCAGCAGATCCTCTTGGGAATAACATGTTTCGCCTACACCCAGGGAAGGGAATAACATCGACTCAAAATAGAAGTAGCGCAACCTTTGAAGCAATTGAACGATACAATGCAAAATATGCGATGCTTAATCCATATAAAAGAGAGGTTATTGGTTCGTACAACTCATTAAAAAATGATGCAATACACCCTTCCGAATTCCAAATGCCTCTTCCCCACTATACAGATGACACTCCGGTTGCATGGATGAAGGCTTGGTCACTCACAAACAAAAGAGAACGTCTTGTGCCTCGAAACTATGTATATTATATCCCCATCGGAAGTAGTGGATTAGCTTCAGGCAACTGTATAGAGGAGGCAATTCTCCATGCGTTATTTGAACTCATTGAGCGAGATGTATATATGATTATGGATCTTAATGAACTTCTGATGCCTGATCTTGATCTAACTGGATTAAAAAATCCTCATATTTTAGGTCTCCTAAAACCATTAAATTCTCCGGACATATCGTATCGTATTAAATATATTAAGCATGATCTGGGTGTTCCGGCTTTTGGAATGTATATGACAGGAACGGTTGACGGGAGAACTGCATATTCACATGTCGTATGTGCCCATCTTAATAAAGAGATTGCGCTTTCACGTACTATAACTGAAGCTATACAACTATTCCCAAAGTTTATAACTGGAACTCGTTGGCTCAATAAAAATGTTGATCATTATTCAAAACCAATGAAACCTGTTTCTTTTGGATCAATACCGGAATATAAAAATACGAGTATTACAGAAAATATAAAATTCTGTATCGAATTGCTAAAAAAACATAAATTGGAGACATTTGTAGTAAATTATGCAATTCCAGGCGTAAAATGTGCAGTCGTTCGAGTTCTGGTGTCGGGTCTCCAACCCATTTGGTTTAAAGAAATGTCATATTTGACTGATAGAGTGTTTTCTGTCCCAGAAGCCCTGGGATATAAAAAGAAATCAAAAGAAGAGCTAAACTATGGAGAATTTTGTGGGTTCCCCATGCTGTACCCAAAAAAATAATCCTTACTGAACTCTTTCAAAATATGTTTTAAGAATATCTCTTGCAATTGGAATAGCAACATCAGATCCTTGCCCTGCCTCTTCTACAAGAACGGTGATTGCAATTTCGGGCTTTTCGGCTGGGGCAAATACTTCTGCCCATGCATGTGGAATACCACTCTTTGCATGACTTTCTGCAGTACCTGTTTTGCATGAAGTCTGGATAGGTTTAAAATATTTAATATCTTTATTCATTGATGCCTCAGCAGATGCTTTTTTTTCATTAGAAACCTTTTCTAAATCTTTTGTAAATAGTTCAGTATTCTTCACTTTAAAGTCAAAAAGTGGCCATCCCGTCCCCCCAGTAGAACAGGCTCTTTTCATTCCTTCTTTTATGAGATCAAGTGTGCTTTGCTTGAGTGGCAATTTCTTGCACTCAGGAGGTATGCCTTTTAACAATTGAGGTTCACATTGATATCCATTGTTTGCAAATGGTGCGAGCGCATATGCCATTTGAAGTGGTGTCGTTGATAAGTATCCTTGCCCGATTGAATAATTATATGTGTCTCCCAAATACCATCTTTCATGGAGAACTTCACTTTTCCAAAATGGTGAAGGCAGTGTTCCCTCCGCTTCATCAAAACCAATATTGATTGCAGTTCCTAATCCAAACTTTTCAGCCCATGTTTGCATTCTTTCTGGGCCCATTTTTTCTCCGAGTTTATAAAAATAGGTATCGTTTGATCGTTGAATTGCTTTTAACATATCAACCGGCCCTTCTGTTTTTCCATATTGAAGATAATACCAGTTGCCAAATCGTAGTGTACCAGCCATGACAAACCCGTCATCTTGGACAATGGTCTTATCAGTAAATGAACCATCTTCAAGGGCCCCTGCGGCGATGATAGGCTTAAATATCGACCCTGGGGGATAGACTCCTTCGGTGATTCTATTTAATAATGGTTTCTCTTTATTGTTAAATAATTCACTCACTCTCATATCTCCTTTTTCAAAAAAGGTTGGATCGTAGGAGGGAGAAGAAACAAAGGTAAGAATCTCACCAGTAGTTGGATTCATAGCAATCACTACACCCCGCTTACCCTTTAAGGCTTGAAATGCAGTTCGTTGCAACTCAACGTCCAGTGCAAGTTGGATTGATTTCCCATCAATAGGCGGAATCACAGCAATAATTCCTTCTTTTTTTCCTGATGCATTTACTTCTATTAGTTTTTTTCCTGGAGTGCCACGTAAATCGCAATCAAATAATTTTTCAACTCCCTTCTTCCCTACTCGTTCGTTTGCAAGTAATTTTCTGGGGCAATAATCAGTTTCTATGTCCTTTTTATCTGCCAATTGTCGATATCCGATAAGATGTGCTGTTTCCTCAGCAAAATAATATGATCTTTCTGAGCGAATATATTCCTGTGTTGCAGAAATAACCACATCCTTATTCTCCGCTATCACAAATCCTTTTCGATCTCGTATCGTTCCATATTTTGGCTCAATAGGAATCTCTCTTATTCTGTTTGCCTCAGAAAGACGACGATAGTAGTCGCCCTTAACGACAGTCAGCGTAAATAATTTAATGAGAAGAATAATAAAGAATATCCCTGCTCCAGAAACTAAAATAAGAAAGAGAGTTCTTCTGGCGGGGTCTTTGCTCCCAATAAAATGAATATCACTTGTCTTCATTTTTAAGACAGGGGATATTTTTGAGTGAAATAAGCGTTTCATTTTTTTTAGTATGTTGATTATAATGGTTTACAACACGCGTTTCATGTTATACGTTCATTATCAAGTATATGTATAAAATAGTAATCGTTCGTCACGGACTTTCAGTTTGGCCAGATAAGTTCACCGGTTGGACAGATATAGACCTTGCTCCTATAGGACTTGAAGAAACATATAAATATGGAAAAAAATTAAAAGAACTTGGATATACATTTGATATGGGGTTTTCCTCAGTTCTGAAAAGAGGAATCAAAACGTTATGGCGATTGCTTGATGGAATGGACTTAAACTGGATTCCTCTTACCTATGCATGGCAATTGAATGAAAGACATTATGGAGTCTTACAAGGCCTTAATAAGGCTGAGACTGTGGAAAAATATGGGAAGGAACAAGTACAGTTGTGGAGAAGAAGCTATGATGTGAGACCACCACAGGTAGAGTTGAATGATCCAAAACATCCTTCTCATGATCCTCGATATACAAACCTAAAACCAAATGAACTTCCTAGTGGAGAATGTTTAAAAGATACATACAATCGCGCAGTTCCTTACTGGAATAATGTAATTATGCCTCTTGTAAAAGAAGGAAAGAAGATAATCGTATCTGCTCATGGAAATTCCATTCGTGCAATAATGAAGCATTTAGATGGATTGTCAGAAGAAGCTATTATGGAAGTCAATATCCCATATTGTATTCCATTAGTATATGAGTTTGATGAAAATCTCAAACCAATAAAGCATTATTACTTAGCAACAGATGAAGAAGTTCAAAAAGTAATAGAGGGAATTAAAAACCAAACGAAGAAATGATTGTAACACCCGCACTTTTGGAACAAGAGGTAGAAAAACAAAAAGCAGAGTTGCTTGTTCTTTCTCCCTATTATTCTCGCTTCCAGATTGATATAGCGGATAATACGTTAGTCCCCAATACAACAACTCAGGTGGAGGAACTTTTTCAGTCTTCCTTTTTCAATATCACTTCCGGAGCAGTATTTGATTTTCATTTAATGGTTTCTGATCCAAAAAGACATATCGAGTCAATAATACAACTTCCAAAAAAAAGAGT
>JAPLYQ010000001.1 GCA_026395475.1 Candidatus Roizmanbacteria bacterium
ATGGCATATTCCAGTAGTTATTGATGCGTGTCTTATTGCAGAGAATGCATGGTTTATCAAAACAAGAGAGAAAGGATGTGAAGATATGTCTATTCAAGAAATAATCCATGCAATAGCTGATTGCGGAGACATAATATACTTTTCAGGAAGAAAGCTTGGAGCGGCACGAGGCGGAGGAATAATAACAAACACGAACGAACATTTTATGAAAATGAGAACGTTTGTTCCTCTATTTGAGGGATTTCTCACGTACGGTGGGATGTCTACAAAAGAGATTGAAGCTCTCGCAGTTGGCTTAAATGAATTTACTGATGAAACAGTAATAAGTCAGATGCCACGATTTATTCAACATGTAGTCACAGAGCTTGAGAAAAAACATGTCCCGGTTGTAACTCCCGCAGGTGCGCTTGGAGTTCATATCGATGCAAAAAAGTTTTTACCACATATTGACCAAAAACAGTACCCTGCAGGAGCTCTTGTTGCAGCACTCTTTTTAATTTCTGGTATTCGTGGTATGGAACGAGGAACAATCTCAACAGATCGAGACATAGTAACAAAACAAGAAATTCCAGCTGAACTTGAGCTTATTCGGTTGGCTGTCCCAAGACGAGTGTTTAGTCTTTCTCACATGGAATTTTTAATAGACAGGATGGTGTGGCTTTTCAAGAATCGCAATCTCATTGGAGGATTGACCTTTACAGAAGAGCCCACAGTCTTACGATTCTTTTTTGGAAGACTTAAACCAGTTTCCAATTGGCCTGAAAAACTAATCGCACAGTTTAAAAAGGATTTTGGAGAGACGAGTTTATAAAAAATTGGTGGGGGCAAAGCTTATTCTTTGCCCCCTCAATTGATAGAGGTGCTAGTTGTATTTATATTTTGTATAATCAATTCATTATGAACACACAAGACAGACTAAATCTTATTAATCAAGTCGGAGAAGAAATAATTGGCGCAGAAGAATTAAAAACACTTCTCGAGAATGGAGAACAGCTCGTTGCCTATGATGGATTTGAACCGTCCGGACAAATTCACATTGCACAAGGCCTCCTTCGTGCAATAAACGTGAATAAAATGATTAAAGCGGGCGTTAAATTTCGTATGTGGGTAGCAGACTGGCATGCAATGGCAAATAATAAAATGGGCGGTGACCTAGAAAAAATAAAAACAGTAGGAAAATATTTTATTGAAGTATGGCGTGCAAGTGGAATGGATTTAGATAATGTAGAGTTCATGTGGGCATCCGATATGGCAAAAAATCCAGATTACTGGAAGCTTGTGGTGCAAGTAGGGAAGTCAAACGCACTTAAAAGATTTATTCGCACCGCTGAAATGATGGGGCGAGAAGAATCTCTTGAAAAACTTACTGGGGCACATATTATCTACTCATGTATGCAGGTTGCTGATATTTTTATGCTCGGAGCAAAAATAACACAACTAGGTATGGATCAAAGAAAGGTAAATATGTTAGCTCGGGAAGTAGGGCCACTTCTTGGATATTGGAAACCAGTCGTTGTGAGCCACCATATGCTTCGTGGACTGGGCAAGCCTGTCTCAAATGAGCAAGATGCACTCCAAAGAACAATTGAGCTTAAAATGTCAAAATCTAAGCCAGATACCGCAGTATTTATGACAGATACAACAGAAGATATTAAAAGGAAAATATATAAAGCATATTGTTTAGAAGGTGATGTAAAAGAGAATCCAGTTCTAGAATACTGCAAATATATTATTTTTGAATCATTTGATCGTTTGAATATTTCTGCATTCGAAGTAGAGCGCCCAGAAAAGTTTGGTGGCAATTTGTCATTCAAAACATACACAGAATTAGCAGATATATTTGAAAAGAAGTTGCTTCACCCAATGGATTTAAAAACATCGGTCGTGAAGTATCTCGATCAATTATTGCAACCAGTCAGAAAACATTTTGAAACAAATGAGGAAGCAAAAAAATTATTGGAGGTAGTAAAAAGCTATTCAGTCACACGCTGAAACTACTTAAATGATTTGTAGAGGTTCCACACTTCGGTGCAGTAATTCCTACCGCCACCTATATTACAAGAGCCGTAATGTTTTTCGGCAACGGTCTTTACTGCATCTTCCGGCCAATCGTCACAACTTGACGGGGCTTTACCCAGTCTATTTTTTGTGATGCTTGCATAAATAATCAAATTGTCAAATAATACACGTCTATCAATGTTTTTGGGTAATATTTTAATGGTATTCTTTCGTGAAACGTCTTGTTCTTGTTGCGAAATCTGTTCTGGTCCCATGATTTGCTGATCATATGCATCCGGTTGTACCGCTTGTGCAATTTTGGCACCTGGAAATTTGCTGTCGGTTGGTCCTTTTCCGCTTTGCGTATAGTAGGCAACACCATTGAAATAATCAAGCTCCGTAACGCTTGCATCATTCCACCAGTTATATCTATTTGCAAGTGAAAATTTACTGTTTGCAAACGAACGATATCTTTCTCCTGACTCTTCTTGTTGGGTTGCCTTTAGAAGAGCGACTGGGATACACATTCGTTTTGAAACTTCTTTAAACACCTCTTCAAGGTTTGAGCCTGGGCGTTGATCTGAAGTAACTGGCGGGAGTTCTGGAATTGGGGTTGGCTTTGGTTCCTTGGTTGGTTTTGGAACTGCAGTGGGTTGTATAGTTGGGATAAGACTTGGTTTTATAATAACGCTTGAAGGCATATTTTGTGTGGGAAATGCTTGTGCAGGAGTGGACGTTGGAGGTGAGGGTGGGGAAGTGGGAGCTGTAAGCCATTCATCTGATGGAGTTGGCACAACTCCTTCATACGGAGCTGGTGTCACTTCAGCGATACTTGAAGAAAGTGAGACTATTTGTGGTAATCGAATTGCTTGGAGTGAAGAAGTAACATATGCTCCCGAGTCTGTCAATTGCTTTGAAAAGTCTGCCACTAGACTTTTAATTTCAATACTAGGCGCTCCTGTTTCACTCGTGGTCTGACTGTACTTCATGCAGACTCCACTTATTCCAAAGGCGAGTATAAGAACGATTCCAATACGGATACGAGGATGTATATATATCACATATTGAGTGTAACAAAAAATGAAGGTAAGGTCTATATATGGATAATGGTATTGACGTGCAATTCTCGCATATGCCGCCAGTGACGTCTTATGCTTCGTTTTTCCCACCTACCACAAAGCCATCTTGGCATAAATGTCACGTGGCTGGCATACTGCTTCGAATTGCAAAGCAAAAACACTGTTTTTTCTGATGCTTCGTTTATTATCATTTTGCTGCTTCATCCCTTTGACTTCGCTCAGGGTAAACTCCGTTTTGCTTTTGGTACGATGCGCACAAAATAATAATAAACTTTGCACTCAATAATTTGAAGTATATGCCAAGCATACGGACCTTCATGCGGTTATGAGTTGAGAGCGAGGTGGAAAAAACGATGCATGACGGCGCCGTTGCTGGCATATGCGAGAATTACATATGTTCTCAAAATAATAATAAACGGAGCATATAAAGCATTTTCTGTTAAAATATCATCAATTATGCGATTTAAACATGTAGTCTGTGGTGGCACCTTCGATCACCTTCATTCTGGACATAAAAAACTTCTAAATGCATGTTTTCAAAGTGGAGAAAAAGTAACGATAGGTATTACATCTGGGGCAATGGTAAGGCACAAACCTTATAATACATCTATTGAATCTTATACCATTCGAAAGAGAAAAGTTCTTGATTTTGCCCTTCAACAGAAAAAAGTGGTGGAAGTAGTTCAATTAAAAGATATCTATGGTCCAACTATTGAAAATAGCTCATTTGAGTCACTTTTAGTCACAAAAGATACAATAAGTGGGGGGAAACTCATAAATGAAAAACGTATAGAGCTTGGTATGAAGCCACTTTTAATACAAGTAGTTCCTTTTGAATATGATGAAATTGGAGAGAAAATATCTTCCGAACGGATTCGTCAAGGCATAATAGATAGAGAAGGGAAAAGGTATAACACCTATCTATTTAGCAAAGAAAAACACATTCTGCCAGAATCATTAAAAGGAGTCTTAAGGAAACCGCTAGGCCGCGTTATCTCCTCATTTTCTACACTATCGAGGCAAGAAATAGAAAAGATGAATAAAAAGGTGCGAAAACGAGGCCATTTTTATTTGTGTTCAGTAGGAGACATGGTGACATATGAAATGAAAATAAGAGGAATTATGCCCTTTATATCCATAATTGATGGTCTGACCTTGCGAAAAGCCCTAAAGAGTGAATTGATGAACACAATTTTAGAAAGAGAGCGTTCCAGCGCGGAGAACGAAAAAGGTACAATTCAAAAATCTGCATGTATTGAAATACAACGACTATTTTATTTAGGGCATCAACAGGCCATAAAACAAGTATTAATTACCGGAGAAGAAGACTTGCTGACACTCGTTGCGGTACTATTTGCACCGCTTGGCGCACACATCTGGTATGGTCAACAAGGGATAGGAGCAGTAGATGTGCGAGTAACAGAAAAAAAGAAGCAAACGGTGTATAATTTGCTGAGGCAGTTTGAATAATTTTTTTGTGTCATCCCGTGCTTCGACACGGGATCCAGGAAAGGAAATTATATAGATTCCGGATCGGAGTCCGGAATGACAAAGCAATATGGACGATAAAACAAAATATAACCCAAGCGAATTTGAATCCAAGATGTTTGAGTTGTGGAAAAAAGAGGAAGTGTATAGTACCAACATTCAATCATCTGGAAGCAAACGAGAAAAGGCGTTTTGTCTTTCCATGTTTCCTTATCCTTCAGGAGCCGGGCTTCATGTTGGACACGTTCGTATCTACACAGGTACAGACGTTTTAGCTCGCTACTTTAAAATGATTGGACGCGACGTTCTTCATCCAATGGGATGGGACGCATTTGGACTTCCTGCCGAAAATGCAGCGATTAAGGCAAAAAAAAATCCAATTGATATGGTACCTGGTAATATTACCAACTTTAAGAGACAAATGAACATGTTGGGTTTGTCATACGACTGGAAACGAGAGTTTTCAACAACCGATCCTTCATATTATAAATGGACACAATGGCTATTTATCCAATTTTTCAAAATGGGACTCCTATATAAGAGAAATACACCCATTCATTGGTGCCCAAAATGTAAAACTGGACTTGCAGAAGAAGAAGTACTTGCAAATGGCACCCATGAGAGATGTGGAAGTGAAATCACTAAAAAAGAGCTTCCACAATGGATATTTCGTATCACCGCATATGCAGAGCAACTATTAGATGACTTAAAACTTCTCGATTGGCCAAAAGGTATTCTTGAAATGCAGAAAAATTGGATTGGAAAGAAAGAGGGAGTTAATGTTCAATTTAAAGCTGAAGGTTCAAATCTCAATATTGAATGTTTTACGACTCGTATTGATACGCTTTTTGGAGTTGTGGCTGTTGTCGTTGCACCTGAACATCAAATTGCCGTTGAATCTGCGAAGAAAAATACTGACGTTAAAAAATATATAGACGAAGCACAAAAAAAATCAGCGATCGACAGAGAAGATAATACAAAAAAGAAAACTGGTGTTTTTACAACTCAGTATGTTTTACATCCTTTAACGGATAAAAAAATCCCAGTATGGGTTGGAGACTATGTTCTCGGCTCTGTAGGAACGGGAGCAGTTATGGTTGTTCCAGCTCATGATCAAAGAGACTTTGACTTTGCCAAGGTGTATGGTTTGGAAGTTATTCCAGTCGTAGCGCCTCAAAAAGGGGAAAAACAAGTACTAAATGAAGCGTACGAAAATGATGGTATCGCAATAAATTCGGGTAAATATTCAGATTTACCTTCTGATGAAGCGCGAAAAGCAATTGCAGCTGATTTAGAAGTCGAAAATAAAGGGAAAAAAATGATTTCATATCATTTACG
>JAPLYQ010000158.1 GCA_026395475.1 Candidatus Roizmanbacteria bacterium
AAGTTATTGTGATCGATGGTATGCGATCATGGGAAGAATATCTCTACTTAAAAAAACACCTGAGTAAAACGCGGATTTTCATTGTCAATATCTATGCAGATAAGAAAGTTCGCTATCATCGAGCAGCAAACAGAGTATATAGAAGAAATTTATTTGGCGAACAAAGAGATATTAATGAACTCATTGGGACAAATATGGGCCCAACCATTGCATTTGCAGATTTTGTTGTAAAAAATAATTTTTCAAAAGACGATTTTACTGACAAGCTTGAAACTGTCTATCGTCAGGTTTATTTTTCTTAAAGGATATTATGATTACTTATAAAACTCCTGAAGAAATAGAAATCATGCGAGAGTGTGGTGCCAAGCTAAAGGAAGTGATGAAGAAGCTCGTTCCCCAGATACATGCAGGAATGACTACTAATGAGCTTAATCGACTCGGAGAACAGTATATAAAAGAACAAGGGGCAGATATTTCATTCAATAAAGTAGAAGGATATAAATGGGCAATGTGCGTTCCTATCAATGAACAAGTAGTGCACACCCCACCTTCACAAAGAGTTTTGAAAAATGGAGATGTGCTCTGCATTGATATTGGAGCATACTTCAAGGGGTTTCATACCGACCACGCAATAACAGTAGTTGTTGGTGGTAAGTCAACACCTGAAATTGATAAATTTTTGCAAGTAGGTCGAGAAGCGCTCGAACTTGCCATTAAAGAAGCGGTTGTGGGGAAGAGAATAGGGAATATTTCACAAGCAATTGAAGATAAGGTAACAGGCGCTGGATACAAGATTATGAAGCAATTAACAGGGCACGGAGTAGGACGTGAGCTACATGAAGATCCCTTTATTCCTGGTTATTTGACCAAAAGTGTTGAAAAAACGATGAAATTGAGGCCAGGAATGGTTTTGGCTCTGGAAGTTATCTATTCAATGGGAAGCAGCGATATAGCCTATGAAAACGACCAAGAATGGTCTATAATCACGGCTGACAAGAGTATGTCTGCTTGCTTTGAACACACAGTGGCAATTACGGATAAAAACACCTTGGTTTTAACGTAAATGTATGTTACAATATACTTTTTATGAAGGAAGAAGCAGGTGATTTTATTGTTTTGGAAGGAGAGGTACTTGAAAACCTTCCAAATACTTTGTTTAGGGTAAAAGTTTTTAACTCTGAAAAAATAATATTATGTTATTTATCAGGGAAAATGAGGAAGAATTATATTAAAATATTACCTGGCGACAAAGTAAAGTTTGAGTTGTCCCGATACGACATGGAAAGAGGCAGAATTATTTATAGAGTTTAATTGTTTTTTTTGTATGAATATACAGTCATCAGTGAAAAAAAGATGTGCAAAGTGCTCAATGGTAAAAAGAAATGGCAAATTATATGTCATTTGTAGTAATCCCAAGCACAAACAACGCCAGGGATAATAGATTATTATTTATTTTGATTTAATTTATGGTTCGTTTATTCGGAGTCATCATACCAGATACAGACAAAGTGCTTTTCGGCATAACAAAGTTATATGGCATTGGCTGGGTTAACGGGGCAGCTGCTTTAAAAAAAGCTGGTCTTGGTACAGACAAGCGAATGAAGGACCTCACAGAAGAACAACTCAAAAAATTAACAATAATCATTGAAGATGATTATAGAGTTGAGGGAGATCTTAGAGAAGAAGTCAGTGAAAACATAAAACGATTGAAAGAAATCACTTCATATAGAGGAATTCGACATATGCGAGGACTTCCAGTACGAGGACAAAGAACAAAATCAAATGCACGTACAAAGAAGGGTAAACGAAAGACAGTTGGAGCATTAAAGAAAGAAGTTTGGGCAAAGATGGAAGCGGGCAAAACAGCCGCTCCAGCTGCAGCTCCAGCAAAAAAATAATTAACATCAATATATGAATACACCTACAACACCTACAACCCCAGCACCAAAAGTCTCAACAAAGAAATCAAAAAATAGAATCGTTGAAAGTGGTAAGATTTATGTTACCGCAACATTCAATAACACCCTTGTTTCAGTAAGTGATGAAAAGGGAGCTGTTATTGCAACTGGTTCAAGTGGAATGCATGGATTTTCAGGAACAAGAAAATCTACTCCTTATGCCGCTACAGTAACAACAGAAACAGTTCTAAAAAAAGTATCAGCAGATTTTGGTATGCGAAAAGCAGTTGTTTTCATGAAAGGCATTGGCCCAGGTCGTGAAGCAGCACTTCGAGCAATCAAAGGTTCAACAGTAGACATTGATTCCATAATTGACGTGACACCAGTCCCACACAATGGGGTCAGGCCACCAAAGGTTCGTCGAGTCTAATAATTATTATGAATTTTAGTTGACTATATGAGATATACGGGTCCAAAAAATAGAATTGCACGCAGACAAGGAATTGACCTTGGGTTAAAAACAGCTGGTTCAAAATCCCAAGAACGATTACTTAAAAAGATCGCCATTCCTCCAGGACAACATGGATTAAATAAGCGCAGAAAAGTTTCTGAGCGAGGCAATCAAATTCGTGAAACACAAAAACTTCGTTTCATGTTTGGTGTAACCGCAAAACAATTGAAAAACTACTTTAAAAAAGCTGTTTCCACAAAAGGAAATACAGCACTTTATTTGTGCACACTTCTTGAAAGTAGATTGGACAACACAGTCTATAGACTCGGATTTGCTCCAACTCGAGCAGCAGCACGTCAAATGACAACTCATGGACACATAACCATTAACGGCAAGGTTTTAAACATTCCTTCCTATCAAGTAAGAATTGCAGATTCTATATCATTTAAATCTGAAAAGATGCAAAAGGTTCCTGCAATTATGAAAATGCTTGAAATAAAAGATTTAATAATCCCACATTGGCTTGAAAGACAAGCAACCATTGGTAAACTTCTTGAAAAACCAAATATGGATGTGCTCAAAGATCAAATTGATTTACGTTTAGTTATTGAATACTTTTCAAGATAATTATTATTTATTTTATTACAGCACTATGTTAACACCACAATTCACAACAAAAACTGGAGAACTTTCAGAAACATTTGGAATATTTACATTTGAACCTTTGTCACAAAGTTTCGGAGAAAGCATGGGAAATGCACTCAGAAGAACACTTCTTTCCTCACTTGAAGGAACAGCAGTCGTTGCAGTTAAAATAGAAGGTGTTCCTCACTTATTCAGTGTATTAAAGGGAGTAAAAGAAACTGCACTTGAACTTACTTTGAATTTAAAACAAGTTCACTTTAAAAAAGGCGCAGAGGGAACTCATAAAATTCTTTTAAATAAAAAAGGTATTGGAAAAGTATTTGCAGGTGACTTAGAAGGTGATATTGAAGTTGTAAATAAAGATTTGTACATTGGTGAAATCACTGATGTTAAAGGAAAAATCGAACTTGAAGTGCTTGTTGAAACAGGACGAGGATATGTTCCTGCTAATGAACAATCACAAAAAGAATTTGGATATATTCCAGTTGATGCAGCATTTTCTCCAGTAAAAAAAGTTATTTACACAGTTGAAGAAGCTCGTGTTGGGCGCAAATCAGACTCTGATCGCGTTATTCTTTCTGTATGGACAGATGGAAGTATTGCACCTGATGAAGCAGTCAAACAAGCAGCAAGTATCTTAAGTGCTCAATTTGCACATATTTTCGTACAAGTTGATTCACAAGAAGCAAAAAGTGTTATGACAGCAGAAGCAACAGGAGTACTTGAAATGAATAAAAAATTCAATGATCTTATCATTGATGAACTCAACCTTCCTTCCCGAGTTGTAAATGCATTGTTAAGAGAAAATATTGAAACAGTTGCAGACTTAGTGAAGATTGGAGAAGAGAAACTCGTTGCATACAAAGGACTTGGTAGAAAATCTATTGATCTTATTAAAGATGAGTTAAAAAAGTTGGGATTTGAGTGGAACTAATATGAAGCACAGAATAAGTAAAAGTAAGTTTGGATTTGGGTATGACGCTAACAAAATGTTAATGCGCCAACTTTGCCGCAACTTCTTTTTAGAACAAAAAACAACAACGACTAAAGAAAAAGCAAAGGCTATGCAAATGGTCATTGAAAAACTTGTATCAAAAGCAAAGGCAAAAACAGAAGCAAATAAAAACCAAATCTTAAGTTATTTTGGAGAACAGGCATTGGTTGACAGACTTTTTAACACCGTAGGTCCAGCATTTGAGAAAATAAATGGCGGATATACAAAAGTTACATTACTTGAACAAAGACAGTCTGATGGAGCAATGATGGCTCAGATTACATGGGCTCACCCATTGACGAAAGAAGTTAAAGCAAAGAAAGTCGAAGCTGTAAAAGAAATTAAAGATGTTACAGAAGTTGAAGCTAA
>JAPLYQ010000113.1 GCA_026395475.1 Candidatus Roizmanbacteria bacterium
ATAAATTTCCAGAAAATGCCAGTGACTTCCGTTTGATTGATCGAAAAGTATGTGTTGCGATAAATGCACTTAAAGAAAAAAATAAATACTTACGAGGACTTATTATGTGGACAGGCTATCCATCGCTTGGAATTCCATTTGATAGGAAAGATAGGTATGCGGGTGAATCAAAATCTGACTTTGCCACCATCGTAAAGGTTGCCCTAAACGGTATCTTTTCTTTTTCATACTTACCACTTAGATTCGTTTCGTTTCTCGGCATTGGTATCACTATTATTTCATTTGTCATGATGATTACATATTTATATTTATTTCTTATTCATGGGCGAGAAACGCCAGGAGTGACGACTATTATTATGCTTATCTTACTGATGTTCGGACTACTCTTTTTTTCTTTAGGAATTGTAAGTGAATACATGGCTCGCATATATGAAGAAGTAAAAGGAAGACCATCATTTATAGTGAAATCCCAAATAAATATATGAAGTTTTCTAAAAAGAGGAAACAAAGGTTGTTTTCTTTTCTTCAAGTTTTATTGATATTTATTCTTACCATTTCCATTTCTGGATATTTTTCCTTTTTTGGAGTAGAGCCTCACCATCATGGCATTATGTTAAAACCTGCGTTTGATATGAATCATGGATTGATGTTATTTAGAGACACCTTTACACAATATGGAGCTCTAACTACCATACTTCAATTCTGGGCACTTCATATATTTGGGAACTATCTTATTGTAATTAATCTCCTCACTGCATTATTCTACGGACTTTCAATTATTTTTCTTTGGCTTAGTTGGTCACTGTTTCTTCCTCAAATCATCACTACGTTTGCATGTCTTATTTGGCTTTTTCTTGCTCCTTATTTTCTCCCAGACTATTTCTTTTTACCATGGTCGTCTGTATATTCTCTTTTTTTTCAATCGGTGACACTCTATGCTTTTTTGAAATATCTTCAATCGAAGAAAAATGCGTGGCAAGTTTTAGCGGGCATTGCGGCAGCTCTCACATTTTGGGCTAGGCAACCAGTTGGAATGTTCATGATCTGTAGTATTGGCATATTTATAGTTATATTGAAAATAAAAAAATATAAGATTTTAAATCTACTCCCATTTTTTGTTTCATATATTTTTGTTCATGCTATTTTTTTCTTATGGTTATTTGCTAATAAGGCGTTAGGAGATTGGTGGTATCAAACAATAAGATTTCCATTTCTTTGGGCACAATCACTTTCAAAATCAGTCATTCCTCTTTCACAAATAGGGAGAAACCTCCTTCCCAATCCTATTCCAACTGCAAACCCAGTCCTGTCACTTTGGGCAGTTTTGCCTTTTATCATAACTTATATGGGATATATCCTTCTTGTCACAAAAGATAAGAGCAAGCAACAGGTAATGCTATTATTTGGAATCCTCATATCTCTTGCATCATGGCTTCAATACCATCCTGTCCCAGATATTCGACATCTCTATTGGGCTGCCACACCAATGATAGGATTTGTGATTTATTTTATTTGGCAATTT
>JAPLYQ010000128.1 GCA_026395475.1 Candidatus Roizmanbacteria bacterium
CCCGTTCCTTTGTGTGTCACCTTCCCACCGGATGAACCTGTAAAATCATTTGGTATCTCTGAATAAGATGCCTTAATCTTCCCATTGCCGATGGTTACAGATTTTTTTGTTTCTGAGTTCTGATTTGCATCCGGAGTTCCACTTTGAAACAAAGTAATACTATATAAATTCCCCCTAATCCATTTGCTCACAGTAATAAAATCTAATCCAGACGCATTCTGAACATCTACATCCCAACATGCCGGATGTGTGAAGCTAAAATTATAATTTGGATGCGTAAAACGAATCCAAGTTATTGAAGGAATCCCAATAAATTTAGTCGGAAGATTGTTTTCAACGAAACAATTTAATTGTTTATTGTTATATCCAACAAAGAAAAAAACAATTACGCAAGCTATAACAATCGCAATAAACTTAGACCTCTTCATTAAATAATGATACTACAAAACAGCACCAATATTTTTTTCCCCATACTCTTTCATTAGTTTGTTAATTATAGTTTTAAGCTTATCTATTTCTTCTCTTTTTACCTCATTTGGTTCATTTTTATTAAACTTCTGACCTAACTCTGACATAAATCCAACACAGTGAATCATTGTGTAGATCATAATTGCTTTCTGTTGCTTAGCAGTTAAATTAAGATTAGCTAACCAGTAAGAAATATAATCCATATCAAAATTATTTGACAAAAATGCCATTTTCGTTAGGGAAAAAACATAGAGTGGATCTCCAAAACACACAAAATCAACATCCACTATCCCAGATAATTCCCCATTATGAATTATTACGTTTTTTGTTGTTGTATCATCAAGAAAAGCAACTGGAGTTATACTTTTTAAGTAGAAATTGTTTTCCTTAACCAATTCACATGTTTTATCTAGATACTCCAAATTATAAAGATTTACCTCAGTCATTCTGATTCTTGTTCTTTTTAATTGACTTTCAATCAACTCATACCATGATGATTTAAGAGAACTATCCTCATATGATCTGGCAAACCCAAAGCCTGTGGGAGAGGGTAATGTTCCAACCTTTTTTTGAATGGCTGAAATGTCAAATGCCAGTTTCTTCTTTTGCTCTTTTGAAAGTTCTTCGTAAACATATACCAAGTCTTTACCCAAAAGCCTTTCCATTATGATTACTGGAAATTCAAATTGATTCCTTTCTGTTTCTGAAAAAAGAAAGTGTGGGAGTGGAACTCCTAAGTCTTTTAAAATAGAATGCCAATATACAGATCCTGCGATATGACCTCGTGTTTCTTCAGTTCCTATGCGAATAACTAATTGTTTATTATTTTCAGTCAAAACGTCAAAAACATAATGCTGGCTTCCTGTAGGAAATCGTTCAATTTTGGCTACATTCTCTCCTGTCGCTTTTTGCAATATCTCAATTGCATCTTGTTTTGATGGCGTTTTAATACTTGATGTATTTACGTTCATGAAGAAATTATAGCAACTTCCTCATTTTACAGAGCAAGTGGTGTTTCGAATGTTTGAAAAATTGTGTTATTGTTAAGTATGGATCAAAATACCTTTAATAAAATAGTTACCGAAACAATATCTAACTTAGACTTTAAATCTGCTATCTACTTCATTTTGCTAGTTCTAATCATTACCTTACTCGTCCTCAAAGATATTCTTTCCGCTCATACTAATAAACGAGGTAAAATCTGGCCATTCCCCGGTATATTACTTATTTTTCAACTAATCCAATTGTATATAATGATAGTATTAGGAGGAAGTATTAGCGCTAAATTGACCTATTTTATATTTTTCTTTGCCCCACAACTGATTGTTGCATTCTCCTTTTTTTCTATCACATCAATCATTTTTGCTTTAGCAAGTAAATCGTTGTCAACGACAACACAATTTTTTATTGTCTTATCTTTTTTTATATTTTCTATTCTGACTGTCTTTCTTAATGCTCCAGTTGTTTATGAAAGAACTATATTTAAAGAAAAAATCTGCTTTGGATTTACCTGCGCGATAACTAGAATTGATATAACACCAACTCCTACTCTACTTAAATAACAAGATAATTTTGTCACATGAGGGGGAACAAAGTTGAGATTTTTACACATTAATTACTTCTTTACAGCAATAAGGGCCCTATCCCAAACTAAAGTAGCAACAAGAAGTTTTTGTTTATTTATTTTATAAAGTCCATCTCTATCTTTAATCTTTGTAGGGTAAGGATCACTTATAAGATATTCATCGCCTTCTTTACCATAAACTACCACAAAATGACCCCTTCCTTTGCCTTTTATATCATCATATTCAACAATGTCTTTTATTTTTCTTTGTTGCCAAATCCACGACTCATTTAAGCAGCTTATAAGCAAAAAGCCCCTTTCTATATATTCGTCAATAACATTTGTAGATAGATCAAGAATTTTTATCTGCCCACCTTCCTGCAGATAAAAATAGGTCAATAGATTTTCATAGAGCCATTCATCTTTCTTATTATAAATTAGCCATTTCTTTAGTTTCTCCATTATTTCTAATGAATTTAATTTTTCCCATGTAGGAGAAACAGTTCTTGGGTTTGAAGATAATATTATTGTTGATAGGTTTTTTTCGTTAAGATGACTTGCAAGCTGAGGAACGTACGTATAATCCTTATTCGTAACATTTAAGTCTTTAAGAATTTCTTTTATACTTGTTTTTATTCCAAAACTTTCATAAATATTCAATAGACAGTTTGGCCCACAAGTTGCAGTTCCAACCTCTTGTTGTATATTTGGAAATGTAGTCATAAATTGATTATATCAAAAGGATAAAAAAACCGGGCGGAGAGCATGGGGCAAAGTTGGAACGTTTTACGCACATTGATACTTGAAGTATAATTCAAGTATGACCATTGACGCTAATCATTCAGAAGTTCAAAAACCAGGAAAAATTGAACTTAAAAATCCTCCTCCTAAAAAACATCAAATTGAACGACCACGCCAGTTTAAATCAGCTGACGATGTGGTAGTTGTTATGTCAGAAGAGGCTGATTCTCCTAATGTTGGACTTTCTGAATATAAAAAAAAGAGGTTGAACAAATAGTCGTAGGCGTTGAAAGATCATCTATTTTACATCTTGATGCAACAAGCGGAAGTGGTGTATCAAAGTTTATTATTCCTGAAACAAGAAATAGATTGGGTGGTGACAATAAAGTTATTATTACAGAAGAATCAAAGTTGGAGGATTTAGCTCATTACGCAGAAACTTCACAACCAGGTCAAATTCTTATTTTGGATGAATTTACCAGATTATTAGATGAATTTCACACCAATCCCAATGGTGTGACTTCTCAATTTAAGAAGATGTCTGAAAAAGGAGTGAAAGTTATATTCTGTATAGGAGAAACCGATGCAACGCGTGATGATCTGGCAAGATTCAAAGTTGCAATTTCGTCAGAAGAAATCCCTCAAGTTGTAACTAGGCCAAAACCTTTCAATGAACAGCAGGCAAAAGAATATTTTAACTCAATTACTATTAAAGATGAATCTATTACACCAGAAGACTCTGATAAGATCTTTAAACTTCTAATGGATAATAGTCTTGGGTTACCACTTCACTTTACCTGGATGAAAAATGTCGTGGCAAATTTAAAAGATTATTTTCAGTATGAAACAAGTGGGAAAAAAAGAATAATACCTCAAACTATTATCGATGACTCAATTAGACCATATTTAATTGACTCGAAAAGATTTTAAGTATTATTGTGGAGAGGGAGGGGTTTCCCCCAAGGGGACTTCCCACTTCGCTGTAATATATTCGCTCCGTGGAGGCGCGTTCCTCACCCCTCATGCATCAATAAAAAATCATAATCTTCGATCATATTTTTTGCTGGCGGAGAGGGAGGGGTTCGAACCCTCGATAACCTTGCGGCTATACAGGTTTTCGAAACCTGCGCGATCAACCACTCTGCCACCTCTCCTACTGTATTTTAGCCTCACTAAAGTATAACACAGGAGTTAAAAACGAAGCTCGCCAATCCCTTCTTCCATACAAGTTGACGATTGGCGCTATTTTACTTACACTTAAATAAGTATTCGCTATGGAAACTAATCCCAAAAAAAGTATCTTTGAGTATATTTTGCAGATTATATACCCCATTATTCCTTCCGTTATTATTGTTGTGGTTCTATTCTTCGTTTATATATACGTAAGAGGAAGAATCCAAATGCTTACCGACTCAATTGATAAATCTCTTGTCGTTTTAGCACAAAAGAAAATACATTTGGACGTGAAGGTTAATCAAAATATCCCTGTAAAAATGGATTTACTTTTGAAAGATGCAATTGATGTATATTCCATGATCCCGAGCTCTGTACGAGTAAAAGATAGCGTGCCAGTCAATACAGTTGTCCCTATTGATACTGACATCCCCATCAATCAGACAATAGCTATCGATCAGACAGTCCCTATTGACCAAACAGTGACCACTTCAGCAAATATCCCTATGGTGGGACCAATTAATGTATCATTGCCAATTAAGGCGAATATCCCTCTTAAACTCGATGTACCAATAAATACAACTGTTCATGTAAAAAAAGACATTCCAGTAAATGTTGTTGTCCCTATCGATAAAGATTTTAAAATAGATAAAAACAGCATTTATATCGATCCTCAAAAAACAATTAAAATTAATAAAGAAATTCCTGTTTCTATTACAGTTCCTGTCAGTCTTACTCCACAAGAACTGGATTTAAAAACACAGATCCTTGCATTTCATGAAATAGCCAATTTATTGCGTGTTTCTGTGCTTATTATTCCCCAAGATCTTCACTTGGATTAATTATTTGTCTTTGTCTAGAGGCAGCAAATTGAGGCTCTTTTGTGGTAAAATAAGGTCTCTGGAAACCATAATTAAGTTCTCTCAAGTCTCCTTTGACTTCGGGCACGACAAAACTATTATCGATGAGGTGAGCTTCTCTGTCCGAAAAGGCATGAAAGTTGCTTTAATGGGTCAAAATGGTGCTGGGAAAAGCACACTCTTTAAGCTTATCACCAAAAAAATTGAGCCTACCTCAGGAGAGATCTCAATAGATAAACGACTTGTTGTTGCGATTGCTCATCAAGTTATTGCTCCTGCGGATATGACATTAACAGTGGAACAGTATTTTCAGAAATGGTTAGGTAACGTTGAACACTATGAATTGAATAGAAAACTCAGTAATGTGTTAAATGTAGTAAATCTTCATGCACCACTAGATAAAATTATTAAGTCATTCTCAGGAGGGCAACAAGCGCGCCTACTACTAGCATCTGCACTTATCCAGGATCCAGATCTCCTTCTCCTTGATGAACCTACAAATAATCTAGATCACAAAGGAATTGATCATCTAACAAGTTTCCTTATGAATTATCAAAAAAGTGTCATTGTTATTTCCCATGATGCGGAATTTTTAAATGCATTTACGGAGGGCGTTCTTTACCTTGATAGCTTTACGAAAAAAATCGAGCAATATGCTGGCGATTATAACGATGTGGTTGAACAAATTGCTGTCCGCATTGAACGAGAACATCGACAAAATGCCCAGATGGAACGGGGAATTCAAGAAAATAAAGATCGCTCAAACTTTTTTGCACATAAAGGTGGAAAAATGAGACTTGTCGCAAAAAAGATGAGAGAAAAAGCTGAAAAAATGGAAAGTGAAAAGGTTGCAGTGAGACGAGAAGACAAAACAATTCGTCCCTTCGTTATTCCGGTCCAAGAAGGATTGGTTAATGAGGATATGAAGATATCATCTTTCACTATTATGAAAGATCACAAAGAAATCACAAAGGCCTCTCGCGTATTTCTTGTGAAGGGTAAACATTTACTTATCAAGGGTCCAAATGGCATTGGAAAAAGTACGCTGATTGAAAGTCTTGCAAGAGGAACGGCTCAGGGAGTTGTTATGACTCCAGGGATACGGATTGGCTATTATCGACAAGACTTTTCCACGCTTGATTTTAACGATACTGTGTACGAGTCTTTCACAAAGGCTGTAAAACAAGCAAGTGGCGTTATTTATGAACAACAGATCCGTTCTGTTGCTGCAGGATTTCTTATTACTTCAGAACATATCTATTCCAAAATTGGAACATTATCTGAAGGTCAAAAGGGACTTGTTGCGTTTGCACAGTTGGTTTTACAAAAACCAGGTCTTCTTATACTGGATGAACCAACAAATCATATTAATTTCCGCCATCTTCCCCGTATTGCAGAGGCTCTTAGTGTCTATGAGGGTATGATGATTCTCGTTTCACACGTGCCTGAGTTTGTTTCACAAATCCACATTGACGAAGTGCTGGATCTTGAAAAGTAAAATGGTCTCCACTTTTGTAAAAACTATGATATAATTAATACTAGATTGAGTAATGGAGTAATAAACCTGCTTGAATTTTAGTTCGATTGAGTAAAACTTCTTTTTTTAAAGACAGCACCACAAAAGAACTTGTCGTCAGACACAAAAAATAGGTCGCAAAAATATTTTAATAATGGCCTTATTTTTGGAAAGCCCCGCGTATCATATTGGTACATGGCAGTAATCACGTTTTAGACAAGACTAAAAAAATTCTGGCAGATTTATTATTCTCCAACTTTTTTCATTGCATCGGCATATTCTTCATCCGTTGCCTCATCCCCTACTAGGCATTGATCTTTCCTGGCCTTCCAAAAGGGTAAAGATTTCATGTTTCTTCTGGTAATTCGTTCCGCAAGTGCAAGGGGCGTTCCTTCAATTGAATGCATAAAAAATGAAACTCCTCCAGCAAAAATTTGATCTGCAGTTTTTACTTTTCCATCTTTCTTAACACAATATCTACAAAATGATCCGCTCGTATTTACTAAGCCAACATCTTCCTTTTTCTCAAGTGGCATTCCACATGTACTGCAAAAAGTGATCATATATTTGATAAATTAACTTAATAATATGGTTTTAATATACCATATACGATATGTATTTGACCTCCAGTTTTTGTGCCTATTTTTTTGATATAATCAAAGAATGTCCCAAGTAAATGAGTCAGAGGAA
>JAPLYQ010000040.1 GCA_026395475.1 Candidatus Roizmanbacteria bacterium
TTTTCTATCAATATTTTTTTTGGAAATTTATATTGAGATATCAGGACGGGATATTTATTACTTAAAGTAAGTGATTCCTTATTAAGCGATTCATCTAAAAATTGTATTTCAAATTCATAGGTTTGATTTTTCGATTTCGCAATTATGGGCATACCAAAGCTATATAACGGAAAAGAGCTATATTGAATCGCTGCAATTGTCGCTACATGGTACCAGTTTGCATCAACTATATTTTTTATTCTAAACACAGTATCTCCTGCTAACGGTTCAGTATTATTGAAACGTAAAGTGACGAGCCCAAGGTAGTTATTTTGCGCAATGAATTTTCCTTTAACAGCACTATAGTTTTCATACACATTATTTGTGGTGTGATTATAGGAAAGTACATTTGGATTAATGTCTGAGTTGAAGAAGAACACTATTGATAATGTAGTTCCTAATAACGCAAGAAATAGGGGAATTCCTATCCACTTCGTACATTTTTTCACAAAATTCCTGAACATTGGTTAATTATACTTAATACACGCCGGTATTATATAATAATCATAATGAAAGTAATCATTCTCTGTGGAGGCACGGGAACGCGCCTAAAAGAAGAAACTGAATATAAACCAAAACCAATGGTGTTAGTTGGTGGAAAGCCTATCATCTGGCACATAATGAAGATCTATGCCCATTATGGTTTTAACGAATTTATTTTGGCCCTTGGGTATAAGGCAGATTATATAAAAGATTTTTTTCTTAATCAAAAAGCGTTCACCTCTGATTTTACGCTTGAAACTAAAAATCATAATTCGACATATTTCCTTGAAAACCGTCATGAGGTTGACGATTTTAAAATTACCTTTGTGGACACGGGCGTTGAGACACTTCCTGGTGAACGAATACTTCTCTGTAAAAAATATATTCCCAAAGACGATAGAGATTTTATTGTGACTTACGGTGATGGTGTAACCGATCTTAATATAAAAGAAGTGTACGATTTTCATAAAACACAAAAAACAATTGGTACAATCACCGGAGTTCATCCAAGGTCGAAGTTTGGGCTAGTAAAAACGGATATAAATGGTTTAGTAAAAAGCTTTGTTGAAAAACCAGTGCTTGCTGAATATGTAAATGGTGGATTTATGGTATTTAAACAGCATTTCTTTGATTATCTTGAAGTTGGTGAAACAGAGCATCCTGCACTTAAAAAGTTAGCTAAAGAAAATCAACTTTCACTTTATAATCATGAAGGTTTTTGGATGGCGATTGACACATATAAAGAACTAGATGATTTAAATAAACTGTGGGAAGAAAGTAAGCCATGGAAAGTGTGGGCTTAACGTTAAAAAGTTTCAAAGAGAAAACATGAAATTATCCGGAATGAATGTATTAGTCACAGGTGGTACAGGTTTTGTTGGTGGACACCTGGTAGAAGAACTTCTCAATCTTAAGGCAAATGTGACTGTGGTAGATATTTCGATTGATAAAAAAGCTTATTTTTTTAGCAAAAATTTTCAGAAAAAAACTACAGTAATACAGTTGGATATTTGCAATTATAAAAAACTAGAAAAACTTGTTAAAGATTATAAAATTGACTTCATATTTCACCTTGCAGCACAGGCACTCGTTGAAGAAGCATACAACAATCCAAAATATACATTAGAAAATAACATTGTTAGCACAATTAATGTTCTTGAGGTTGTCCGAACAAATAAAAATATTAAGGGAGTTGTTGTGGCATCTTCTGATAAATGTTACGGGAAGCTTCACAAAGAACACTATGTGGAGACTGATCCCCTTTCAGGTGACCATCCATATGACACATCAAAATCAGTGACCGACTTGGTTAGTTCTACTTATTATTCTACATATAAGATACCGGTAATAATAACAAGGTTTGGAAATATTTATGGTGAAGGAGATCTTAATTTTTCTAGAATTGTTCCAGGTATTATGAGGACAATTATTAAAGGTGAACAGCTTGAATTGCGAAGTGACGGGACTTACATTCGAGATTATCTTTATGTAAAAGATGTTGTACACGGATATATACTACTTGCGCAAAAAATGGAAGAATTAAAAGGACAAGCATATAATTTTGGTTCAGATGAAACATTGTCGGTTATTGAGCTAATTAAATTGGTTGAAAAAGAACTAAAACAAAAAATTGGCTTTACTATATTAAATAGTGCAAAAAATGAGATTCCATATCAATCCCTTGACTGCACCAAGATAAAAAAAGATATTCAGTGGAAACAAGAATATTCCTTTAGTTCAACAATAAATAATATTTTCTCATGGTACAAAAAAACCATAGTATGAAAAAAATATTGATAACTGGAGGTACAGGGTTTGTTGGTTCTAATGTTGTTAGGCGACTTGTGCAAGATGGCTATAAACCCATTGTCTTAATTCGAACAGAATCAAACCTGTGGAGAATACAAGACATATTGTCCAATGTAAAATTGCTTAAGACAGACATTCTTAATTGTAAGAGCCTTATAGAAGACATAAAAACAATCAACCCAACTCATATACTTCACTTGGCTGTTTATGGTGCATATCAGAGTACCCAAAAGGATCTAAATAAAACTCTTGAAACAAATATTATTGGTACATCTAATTTACTTACTGCAGCCACTGTACTACGAGCAGGGATTGACGACAAAAAAATACAGCTCTCTGATCCTAACTTTGTAAGAGATTTTATTTATGTCGATGATGTGGTTGATGCATATATGTATTTTCTTAGTGGAAAGAAGTATTATGGAGAGATAATTAACATTGGAAGTGGCAAACAAACTAGACTCGGAGATTTTGTGGAGTTAGCGGAAACGATCATTGGAAAGAAAATACAAATAGAATGGTCGGAACATTCATCAAATCAGTGTGAACCAAAAAAATGGCAAGCAGATATTTCAAAAGCTCAGGTAAAATTAGGGTGGCATCCACAAAACACGCTGGAAATGGGTATTAAAAAAAGTCTTGAATTTTATAAAAGTGAAAAATAATCTTATTCATCTAACTAAAGATCTTCGAAAAGATCTAATTGAAGTTCTAGAACCAAGCGAAAGTCATCATGTCGGTTGCTCACTTTCCATTATAGATATCGTAGCATATCTCTATTTTGAAGCACTTCACGTTTTTCCAAATGAGCCAAAAAGTCCAAATCGAGATATTTTTATATTAAGCAAAGGACATGGAGCATTGGCGGTGTACGTTACCTTGTATAAGAAGGGATTTTTTAGCAAAGAAGTTTTAGCAACGTATGATAAAAATGGGAGCACTCTTCCGGAGCATATAAGTAAAGGGGTACCAGGAGTTGAACTTTCAACTGGATCACTTGGGCATGGGCTTCCAGTGGGATTAGGTTTTGCGACATCATTTATAAATGATAAAAAAGATAATAAAGTTGTCGTTCTACTTTCAGATGGCGAGCTTGACGAAGGGTCAAACTGGGAGGCAATTATGTATGCTGGTCATCATCACTTGGAAAACCTTATCGTTATAGTTGATTTAAACGGATTCCAAGGTTATGCATCAACAGAAAAGGTGCTCGACCTCTCCCCTCTTAAAGAGAAAATTGTTCCCTTCAATTGGAATGTATATGAGATGGATGGGCATGATTTTAAATCCATGGAAAATGTTTTTAAACAGATTGGAAAAAGTAAAAATAAAAAACCACACTTTATTATCGCAAAAACAATAAAAGGTAAGGGTATTCCATTTTTTGAAGGGAAATTTGAATCGCATTATAAGTCTGTAGATCTTGCAACAAAAAATAAAATATTATTAGATTTAAAAAACTTATCATGAGAGACGGCATCATATCTGAAATCTATAACACGATGGAAAGAAATAAGAATGTCTATTTGCTTACTGGAGATCTTGGATATAACACTCTTGAAAAAATTGAAAAAGATTTCCCCGATAGGTTTATAGATGTGGGAGTTGCCGAGCAAAATATGATAGGTATTGCATCAGGTCTTGCTCTCTCTGGCAAAAAGGTATATATATACTCAATAATTCCCTTTTTAATAATGCGCTGTTATGAACAGATTCGAAATGACATATGTTACCATGACCTAGATATTACACTCGTCGGTATTGGAGCTGGATTGGCCTATGGGATATTGAGTAATACTCATTTTGCCTTAGAAGATATCGCGATATTAAGACCGCTACCAAATATGACTATTTTTTCTCCGGCCGATGAAGTTGAGGCAATCGAAGGCATGAAATATCTATCTTCTCACCCACATCCCACCTATGTACGTGTGGGATTAAGAAAAGAAGCGGTCGTCAGTCCTCAAAACTATATTTTTCATTTTGGTAAAGCATCTCTGATGCAAAAGGGAGTTGATGTATGTATTTTTACAACGGGTTCTATTACCGATGAAGTGATAAGGGCCTCAAAATTACTTACCTTAAATAAAAAAATTACTCCAACAATAATCAATCTTCACACTATTAAGCCACTTGATAAAAATACCATTCTTAAAGAGGCACTAAAGGCGAGCATCATTTTTACTATTGAGGAGCATGGGAAAATAGGTGGCTTAGGAAGCGCCATTTCAGATATTATAAGTGAATCTGCGCATCCGATACGCGTTATCAAGATAGGGACAACTGATGTTACTTCAAAGATTGTGGGAACAAGGGCTTATCTTCGAAAAATACTTGGACTTGATGCTGAGGGTATTTATAAAACAATTGTAGAACACTTGAAATGAATACAAAACATACCTTTATGCCAGGAAAGACCTATATTCCTGTTTCCGGGAAGGTCTTTAATGAGGAAGAAATAAACAATGCAATCAAGGTAGCACGAGACGGATGGTGGACCGAGGGAGAGTTCTCAAAACTTTTTGAAAAAGATTTTAAAAAGTATCTTGGAGTGAAATTTGTATCTTTAGTAAATTCTGGTTCATCTGCCAATCTCGTAGCTCTCTATTCCCTTACCTCTTCTATATTTGGAAATCGGGCCCTTAAAGCCGGAGACGAGTTTATCACTACCTCGGTTGCCTTCCCTACAACAGTTAATCCTGGGGTCATGCTGGGCATGAAGCCCATATTTATAGATGCAGAACTAAATACACTTAATATTGATGCAGAGAAGATTGAAAAAGCGATAACGAAAAAAACAAAGCTCATTATGATCGCCCACACGTTGGGTCGCCCATTTGATTTAAATATAATAACTCAGCTTTGTAAAAAATATAATTTATGGCTTATTGAAGATTGTTGCGATGCATTAGGGTCAAAATATGATGGCAAGATGCTTGGATCTTTTGGTGACATTGCAACATATAGCTTTTACCCTGCACATCAAATCACCATGGGTGAAGGCGGAGCAATTGTTACCAATAATTCACTTATTCACAGGTCAATTCGTCAATTCCGCGATGGATTTAATTTGAAGCTGACTGACTTTCAAGCAGCAATAGGAGTTGCTCAGCTAAAGAAACTGCCAGGTTTTATTGAAAAAAGAAAAGCAAATTATAAGAGTTTGTACACATTCTTTAAACAGTACCCACAGTATTTTTCGCTGATGGAAGAAAATAAACTGAACGACATTTCCTATTTCGGCTTCCCTCTTATTGTTAAATCAGATGCACCTTTTACTCGAAATGAACTTACGGAATACCTAGAAAAAAATAAAATTGGAACGCGAAATATCTTTTCCGGCAATCTTCTTCGTCATCCAGCATATTCCCAGCTCAAAAATAAAATAAAGATCGTGGGCGCTCACAAAAATGCAGACATAGTAATGAATAGTGCTTTCTGGCTTGGTGTCTGGTCAGGGATAACTCAAGATATGATGGAATATGTGAAAGAAACCATCATTAAGTTTATAGATTGATTTTTGAATTCATTATTTTTTGATAACTATTTTCAATAGCATTTATTTCACCTTTGCCTGCGATATCCGAAAGTATTAAAGCGGTATCTCTCCTAAAATAATGTATATTATTCCTAATAATAGAGATTATACTTTTTGGCAATGCCAATGAAAGGTAGTAAAAAAACATAAAGGAAAAATTGGCAGTAATATTCTTATCAAACTGGGAAAGTGCTGTTTTATATTTAATGAGGTTTTTATTATTTGTAAAATACTTGATAGTAGGAAGTAAAAAAATACTTGCCTTTCTTATTGTCTCAGAGTATTCAGATCGGTATTTTTTAAATTCACCTTTTGTTAAAATATGCTCGCTTAAGTAATCTAAATATGCAAAATCATTACTAGTTATGTTTTCATTTTTAAATACCAATCCAGAAATAAATGGGAGATTAACTTTGTCGAAGAAGCTAATAATATCGAGAGAGTCTGAGTTTGGCTTTATGTGCCAATCCTTTTTTTTATCAATCCACACATGAGTAATTTTTGAGCTTGTTCTGCTTTGAGACAGGCAGTTTATGCGAACAAACCCTACTCCTTTTTTGACAATTAATGAATATACTTTCTTTAAGCTATCCTTGTAAAGTATTACGTCATCGTCCCCATGTGTGATAATGTAATCGCCTTTTGCCTTTAGTACGCCCTGTATAACATTATTGATAAATCCAACGTTGGAAGCATTTTTAAAATATTTAATTCTCTTATCATTAAACTTATCGACAACCTCTCTTGTATTGTCAGTTGAACAATTGTCTGATATTACTATTTCAAAATCTACAAAGTCTTGTTGTAAATAACTCTTCAAAGCAAAGTACAGCACCTCTGCCCTGTTGTATGTTGGAATAATGATAGAAAAAAATGGTTTATTCATAATATGCTCTGAAATTAAAATTATTTTTTGAAAATCTTACGGGTAACTCTAAACAATAGTAGACAGAATAAAAGAATTGCAAAAACAGCTGACAAAATAAATGCGGCCAAATAATAAGCTTGTCGTTTATAGTATAGTAATAGTGTAAATGTAATGGACCCATCTAGATTCTCTGTATAATATTTCCAGTCTCGAGTATTGTCTAAATTTATTTTCGGATACCCTTCCCTTTTTAGTTCATCCATATTAATAAGACTAATAATATGATTTTTACTAAGAACCCACTTATTAATTGGTGTTTTAATACTATTGAGACTTTCACTAACGAAATCGCTCTTTCTAAAGAGATATTTTAGTTCATCAAGACTTGGCAGTTCTGAAATTGGAGAGTAGCACTCTTTAAATTTCATAAAATCTATATCAAAAATATGAACCTCACAATTATAACGATCGACTTTCTGCAAAAATAGGCTCCAATCTTGTTTATAATTGGAATTAAAAGAAATACTTGAATTATTTTTGATAGTAGTATTTATAATATATTTGGAAGGATTAATTTTTTTTATTAAAATATTTTCGCCAATAATTCTCGGATAGAATAGATTATCATCCACTTTATACACTATAAAATAGTCATTTGATATTATTTGCGCAAGTCCTTTATTTGTCTGACTAGATAACATTTTAATAAAATTGGTTGAAGCATGTTGTTTGACTTTAGTGTTAACGAGTGACTTGTCATAAATAACAAATCTAATATTATTTTTACCCAAATATTTTGCAATTGAATTGAGTTGATTGCTACTAATAACTTCATCAATTTCTCCCTCTTTTCTTTTAGAGTAATCTTCTCCGTCATTATTGGATATTACACCTTTATTAAAAAAATCTTGGATAAAATTTACGCCTGAATTTCGACCCATCCAAGTGTATTGTTTATATTCTGTATAAGGTAAATATAAAATATAAAAATCATACTTTTGCCTATTTATATATTCTTGGAGTTTAAAGTAATCCTTTGGAATATCTAACTTAGAAAAAGGAATTCCATCAGAAAATGAATATAATGCACTTAGACAAACTACAAATGTGAATATAAAGAAATATATTCGTATGATTTTTATATTCTGTAACCTTTTTATTGCATGTACGAATAGATAGAGTACAAGAAGTAAATTTATCAAATTTACATTAACAAATGTTCGAAAAAAGCTAAAAAAAGGAAAGAAATCTAATAAAAACTTAAATACAAACCCCAAAGGAGTAGCGGGACCGAAAGAGAATAAAGTAAAAATAAGGACTAAGCCAAAAAGATATAAATTTCTTATATTCTTATTCTTATTCTTATACAAATCAACAATAATAGCCCCCCAAAGAGAGAGATATAAAATTACTAATGGGACTGTGAGAAATAATAGTGAAGTAGGTAGCATGTATGTAGCACTACTTCTTGGAGAAAATATCATTGATTTAGAAACCTTAGCATATGTAGAATTGATTGATATTAGTGAAGTTGTTGATTCATTTAGAATGATGTTTGAACTCCTAGAAAAAAATGATGATAAAAATGGATAGATCCAAAAAAAATTTAAAAAAATAATTAAGCCCATTATTAAAAAAGCATGAGTATATTTTTTATCAATTATAAAAAATATATAAACAATCACTATATAAAATATAAAAATGAAAGGATGAATAATAAAGAGCGAGGCCAACGGAATCAATAATAAATGCAGTTGATTTTGAGATTTACGACATCTTTCGTATATAAGCAGAAATAGTATTAATCCATTAATACTCATTGAGTATGTAAGAGTAGCCATAGAAATGGTGTGATATAGGTATTCTGGACTATATACAAAGATCAATGCAATAGATAGATTGATAAAATAACCTAAACGATTTTTCAGTATATCCTTAACAAGGAAATAGACTAAGGTTACACTTACAAGCACACTCAAATAAAAGACTAGATATGTGGCTAATTTAAGAGGGAATAATGAATAAAGAATTTTTA
>JAPLYQ010000077.1 GCA_026395475.1 Candidatus Roizmanbacteria bacterium
AAGAATTTTGACTCCTTCTTTTATTGAATGAGGATGTCTCGCTTGTTCCAAATCCATTACTAAACGAGTTGCATAACTATTACCCTGTTCCTGATTGAGTGTTGTTAGTAAATCTCTACTTTCTGCAGGGAGTGCATCATATGGGATATTTTCCCAAGTTGCTGTTGCCTCTACTGACTTATACTGTCCATCTGGGGTTCTTTGTTGAACTGTTATCTTATATTCTTGACCATCTAAATCAAATAATTTTCCTTCAGGATTCATAGTGAGTGGTCTTCCATCTTTCCCAACCATTCTGATAATGGCTCCCTCTCCCCCAGACATAAGGTCGCGAAGCATCAGTCGTTTCACACCTTCTGGGCCTTCATTTGCGATATATCTGGCATCTGTCCCTATCGATTCATAATTAATCGTCCTTGTGCCTTTTTCTTTATCCATTCCAATCCAATTATGACTCTGTTGTTCTGCAATTCGAACAAGAGCTTTATCTTTATTTGTTCTTTCTGTCTCTGCTGTTTCCGCAGTTTTGGCAAGCATTTTACGTTCTAAAATACTTCTTGATTCGTCGATTTGATCAGCAAGTGTATCTTCAACACTCGTTCTTAGGGCGTTGTGCATTCGTTCCTGCAGATCTGCTTTCAGTCTTTCTCCTTGTTGTTGAAGCGCTTCTTGTTCAGGAGTTAATACTTCTGTATGGTTTGCTGTCGATTCAGTTTGCAATGAATGGTGAATGGATGCTAGTTCTGCTTCGACTCCTCCAATAGTTGCACCTCCCGCACGAAAATCTTTCGTGCCATAGACAGCTCTGTCTACTTCATTAATTATTTGTTCTTGCTCTGAAGTTATGTTAATTGCTCCAAGTGATTTTCTTGCTTCTGCCAAGCGCGCTTCAAGAGCGCTTTTTTGTTCTCCAAGCGCTACCTTATCTCCTGATTTTGCTTTTGATAGCGCATCAATTTCACGCATCTGTGCTTCAATTGAACCCACTTCGGCTTGGAGGGAATCTCGCTGACGAACATCCCCCGAAGACACACCATTTTGATTAAGAAGAGTGTCAAAAAGTTGCATTCTAGCCTCAGAAACATCTCTCCCCCCTGCAAACATTTGTTGTACTTGCTCATCTGTAAGGTCTTTTGCTTTATCACCTAATCGTGCCTTCATGCGATCAATAGTCAGTGTTCTTAGTGATTCCCTTTCTCTAGAACCTCTATCCTTTTCACCCGCATTTCTAACTGTTTGATCTTCTGGCAATCCCATCGCTTCTCGACTGATTGCTCGCATATTTTGGAGGTAGAGCGAGCGAACGCGAGGATTTGAACCGAAACTTTCCTCGACAAACACCCTTTGCTGCTCTGGGGTCATTGCCGAGAATCCCGGTATTTCTTGAAAAATATCAAGTTGGGTCATGCGTCCGACTACATCTTTACGAGTCGTATCAAAATTTTCTATTTTTCTTTGTTTTGCTATTTCTGATGGTTTTTGACCAGTCTTACGAGCCTCTGCCATCACTTCTGCATAGGTCCCAAATTGACTAGTCTCATCTGCAAGTTTTGGATCGACTTTTTTAAGATGTGTCAATTCTGTTTCGCTCAATGGCCTAATACTCCTATCAGCTGATTCTCTGACCGTAGCTGCAGGATCTCTATGTTCTTCATCAAATTTCCGTAGTTGTGCTGCTTGTTCCCTTCCGACGTTAATTTGCTCAGGAATTGGTTTACTACTTCCTCCCTTTTTTGCATGCACCTCAGGCGAAGGAGCAGTTCTTCGCAATTGAGCTGACGCTTCAATAGAAACTTCTTTAATTGGTGTTGGCACGTTAACTCCCATTGGTTATAGATGAATTAGTAAAGGAGCGCAGTTTCTCTTGTAATTGTTCAAGTTTTTGTTTATCTCTATCCGTAACAGAATCTTGACGTACTAGTATATGTCCTTTTTGAAAACTGGGATATTTTTTTGCCAATTCTTCGGTAAATAGGAGTAGCTCTCCTCGCGAATCTATTTGCTTCATGTTTCGATCAATAAGGTAGGCTGAATTTTCAGAGTCTTCAACGGTAAGTTCACCCGATTCCAAACCATACAACATACAATCCTTCAAAACAACATATGTCTTTTGTATTAAGTCGGTTAATTGTGGATTCATGTCAACAGTATTTAATATAGGCAATAATTATATGTTTCGCAATAGGTATTAATGGCACTAACGTTAAAAAATACACAACAAATACACATGTTAGACCGACACAATCTGATATACTATTGTTTTCTATGGCAGAAAAAGCAAAACCATCATTTCTCGAGCGAGTCTCAAAAACAGCATTTTGGGGTGGAGCCCTGGTGGGTTTGCGATTAATTGCTGTCAATCTTTTTTCCATTGCTGCGGCTGATGCACTTACCACAGGTGTATTTATCGGTGGTGCAGTCGGCGGAACAATCTATCTCATAAATAAACTAGCTCACAGAGCATCCCTCACTCAGAATTCAGCACGTATTCTTACAGAAGAAGCACAGGGACAATACGTATTGGGAAATCAAAAGGTGTGTCCAAAAGATAAGAGTGTGCTTCTAGAAAAAGTTGATGCAACACTCCCAAAGAATACTATCCTTCTGGAATGTCCATCCTGTGAAGGAATTTTTGCATATCCAGATGATTTGCTTAAATATAAAGGGATTAAAGGGGCACAACCGCTTGCAGCAGGTGCATTTAAACTCCTACCAGCACCAAAATCTTTGTTTATGTTAGCATCATTTGCGGTTCTTTCTATCGCGGTATTACTCAACACAGGAAGTTTTTCTTCCAATACGCGAGCAGAAAAGGTTATTGGAAAAGTGTATCTTAACACAGCAGGTTCCCTCCTATCGGTAAGTTTCAAAACGCAGGTGTCAGAGACCTCTACAATAATTTTTTATGATGAGAAAAGAATAGAGACAGGACGATACATCATTTCTTCTGAACCAAAAACAGTACATGTAGGCACAATACGAGGGTTTGATAAAAATAGAGATGTGTTTTACGCAATTCAGTTTTCAAAAACCTCGACTCCTATCTCTGAAGTGCAATTGGAGAAATAAAATACACCTACCTACTGATAAGGATTCTTCGTATGTAATGTGAGTCACTCAGAATGACAAGATAGTTTAATTGCTTTTTTGTTTTAGTTTATTCAAAATACCGACAATTTTACTTTCTATTCCCCTTAGCTCTAGAGATGCCTCCGCAGGATCAACAATATTCACGTTTAGTCCTGTCCCCAACTCAAATCCGGCTCGATGCACAAAGCGAGGAATAATACGAAGATACCATTCATGTCCTGGATATATATAGTAATTATAGGCAAAGTCCATGTCGGTCAATTGATGACCGTCAAATATTTTTTTCAACTGCTTCAAAGTCTGACTCATGAGGACTGCCATCTCATCAAGTTGTTCATTATCTAAATCTCCAAACTTCGCCTTTCCATTTTTAGGAGCGATCCAAACTTCGTATGGCCACTGTGAGAAGTCGGGGCAATAGGTCGTGAAATACTTTGTATCTTGTACAACATTGTTGAGCGGCTCCTTTGCAAGAGTGTCTAAGTTGATTTGGCCTGGAATGACCACAAGTTGTGCGTGAGGATGCTTAATTGAGGCTCCCGCATGCTCTCCGCTGTTACAGAAGATAAGTACCTGCCCCATCTTGCGATAGTAGTTAAACCGTTCTTTGTATGTTTGTAAAATAAGACTTATTTGTTTCTCTGTGAGATTTTCGATATTTTTTTCATGATTAGGCGAGTGGATAATAACTTCATGATAATCAGTGATGGGATATTTATTCGTTATGACACGAACTTTCCATCCCGGTTTATTAACGTCTCCCTTGCCGATACGAAATACTTCAGTTGGAGTTAATGACTCATTTTTTTCACAGAAAGCACATACTTCTTTCTTTCCTTTTTTCTTCCCTGTTTGTTCAGGACGTGCTAATCGTTGTGAGGCGATAATAACCCAACGGTGTGAAATGACATCTGGAACATATTTTGACATACTTTCACTATAACAAAATTAAAGATCAAAAATCAAATATTAAAATTATTTCTTACCTTTAAGAGTAAGAATGCTTGAAGCGAATATATTTGAAATTTCAATCAATTCTTGTAACTGACTTGAGGCATTAACTTGTGGAAATTTTCCAGTATCGCGAAGTAATTCTATCCATACTTTTGATTCATTAGCTGATTTCAGACTTATTTCAAAGTATTTTATGAAATCTTTTCTACTTGATGCAGATTGACCTTCTGTATAATTTGCCAATATACTAGTAGAACTGCGGACAAGTTGATTGATTAGTATTTTTGAAGTTGTGTCGTAAGGAATGGTTCCAAGATATTTTATTAGGACAAGCACAAACCTGTACAGCCTCTCTTTGAACTCATATTTAAATTTTGATTTGTCATTTTGCATTTTGATCTTTGATTTTTGATATATAATCTCATAGTACATGATTGCATATTTTAATATTACATGCTACATGTTACCTGTCACATGAAACTTATTGTGGGCTTAGGCAATCCTGGAGACAAATATAAAGGAAACCGCCATAGTGTGGGATTTATGTTTGTGGACTATCTCGCAAAGGACTCCCTCTTTAAACGTGATAAATATCTCCTATCAGATGTCTGTGAAATGAATAAGGATATTGTATTTGTAAAGCCCCAAACCTATATGAATAAATCAGGAGATGCTGTTGCTGCTTGTATCAAACGCTATTCCATTGAGGACACAAAGAATAATCTTATTGTTATTCACGATGATCTTGATATTCCTTTTGGAAAGTTTAAAATCCAACTGCAAGGGCCAAAACAACACAATGGTCTGACCGATATTCAGAATAAACTCAGAACAATGGATTTTATTCGCATTCGAATTGGAGTAGATAATAGACCTCTGGAAAACAGAATGAATGGTGAAGAATATGTCTTGCAAAACTTTACAGAAGAAGAAAAACCTCAGCTTCCAGAATTGTTTAAAAAAATAGATATTAGATTTAAGGCGTTCCTGCAGTCCGAAAACAATTGCAGTTGAAATCATGATTTGATATACTCAGTGTATGAAAATATTTTTTACAGCATCACTGCGCGGACAGGAAGATTATGGAAAGCATTATAAAAAAATCTTTTCGTTAATCGAAGATTTAGGATATGTAAGTCTTGATGATGAAATTCTCAAATTAACTCCAAGTTACTACGATAATATTCAAAAACAAGGAAGAGATGCTTATGTAGATTTGTATGAAAGAAAGATAAAAAAACTACAAACTGCAGATATCTGTATTTTCGAATGTACACTCCCAAGTTTATCTATTGGATATTTAATTCAAAAAGCATTAGATTTTAACAAACCTGTTGTTATTTTGTATCTTAATGATAATACACCACAATTTATTTCTGGTATAAACGAAGATAAGCTTATTGTAAAAAAATATACTGAAGCAACTCTCACACAAGTTGTGAATAGCGCATTTGAGGAAGCAAAACATTTACAAGATAAGCGTTTTAATTTCTTTATTAGTCCAGATTTACTTACCTATCTTGAGAAAGCAAGTAAAAAAGAGGGTATTACTAAATCTACCTTTATAAGGAATCTCCTCTTGGCTCATAGAAGAAAGAATCATGATGATTAAAATTCTTTTTACTCGCAGATGATCCATGCTTGAAGATTTTGGTGAAGCTTCGTTTTAGTATCAAATCCATACCATTTGATTTGTTTTACTTTAAATCCTGCCGCATGTAATAGGGACTTCCACTCTGAAATTGTCTTAAAGTTAAATGGCAAATCCATATTCTCTATGCCGTGCGCAAGAACATTCCCAAAAAAATCTACAATCACAAGAGCGTGGAGTTGACTTACATTTCCTAATCTAATATATTCTCTTAATAAGGAGTCATTCTCCAAAATATTTCCCTCAAGAAAATCTTCCTCAGTTACCCCATATATATCTTCTTTTATGATGATTCTTTTTGATATTTTTCTTAGTTTCGATAAGACTGGAAGTAAATCTTCATTATTGATATGGTGAAAAACCGTCTTGACTATTGTTGAGCCAAACTTCTTTGATTCAAACGGAACTGAGTCAGGTTTTTCCATTTTGATAAAGGGAATATGAGCAGCTATCTGATCTCTACAATCAAGCACATCAGTGCTATGAACGTCTATGTTGTTTTTCTGTAATTCAATAGAGAAATATCCCCCATTGCTCCCAAAGTCTAGAACATTACCTTTTATGTGTTCCTTACAATATTCAAAATCTACTTTTGAGCGTATCTGAAGTTTATAATTTCGATATAAAATGGGAAACCAGGAATTTTTACCAGTAGTTTGAAAGATCTTTTTATGAATCTCAGAAATAAGTGAGTGAAAATTACGCTTATTCCCTTTTTTGGCAATTTTTTGCAAAAGATTGAGTGTTGTATTTACTATTCTTACAGCTTCATCTTCATATGAAACAAATATGGAGGAATAGCTTTTTAACAAAGCCCTTCTTAAGAAGTCAACCGCCTTTTGATCACGCAAGGCTTCCTTGATAATTTCTTGATTCATAAGTGTTAATTATACCATATTTTTTAACTATTATAGGCTAAAATATTTAGCCTCGATTAGCCTCAGTTTTGATTTGCATGCTCTCAATGCTCAAAAAAACAATAAAGACAATGCTCTTCAGCTAAAATTCAACTCATTTCCCTTAATATGAATAAGATTGAGTACTTGTTAGTTGATTAATACAAAATTTGGTATAATTCTCTATTGCCGCCAAAAAAAAATATGCGCATAGGTATCAACGGTTACTATCTAACAACTCAGACCGCTGGAATAGGCCAATACACTATTAATCTTCTGAGGGCGCTTGGCGATGTTGACAAAATAAATAAGTATTATGTTTTTGTGCCACAGAAAGTTGAGTGGGACCTTCCGGATAATTTTAAACTCAAAGTAATCTCTCCTACTTTCTTATTTCCTAAAACGTTTATCAATCGATTTATTTGGGAAGAATACCAACTGGGTTTTGCTATCAAAAAATATAAGATTGATGTATTCCATGGAATGTACCAATCTCTCCCATTAGGTTCAGAAAAGATTGGGAATGTGGTAACAATCCACGACGCGATCCCATGGAGGTTCCCATTCGAACGCAAACAGCGACTTTATAGATGGTATTCTGATTCCCGCAAAGAACTAGTCACAAAACGTGCAAAAAAAATCATCACCATTTCAGAAACAAGTAAAATTGATTTTGCATCAATTTATGAGATAAAACCAGAAACAATTGAGGTGACTTATGAAAGTATTGATCCCATTTTTCATTCAAAATTTACTCCAAAAGAAATACAAGATTTTAAACAAAGATACGATATTAATAGAAAGTATATTCTGTATACAGGAGGATTAAAAAGGCATAAAAATTTGCGCATGCTCATTAAATCTTTTGCTATTCTTGTTCAAGATCATGGATTTGAAGGTGACCTCTATATCCTGGGAGCAAAGCGCTCGACGATGGCTGTATCCCCTTTCATTTACTATAAAGTGGAGGACTTGGAAAAATATGCAAAAATGAAAAAAATTGGGAGCAGAGTAAAATTTGTCGGATTCATCTCACGAAAAGATATGGCTCTTTTTATGCATGAATCAAAGGTATTCGTTTCCCTTTCTCTCTATGAGGGATTTGGACTTCCTGCTGTTGAGGCAATGGCATCTGGATGCCCATCTGTTCTTTCCAATTTGGGTGCATATCCTGAGATTGCTCAAGATGCGGCACTTTTTGTTTATCCTTATGGCCCTCATCGAATTGCCGAAGCTGTGGACTCTATCCTTACTAAACCTGAATTGAGAGATGATTTATCCAAAAAAGGGCTTCGACGAGCAAAATTCTTTAATCGTATTAGCATCGCAGAACGCGTATTGGAAGTATATAAAGAAGTATACGACGATTATAAAGTAAGCTTTCAGCCTTAATACATGAAAATTGCTATCATAGATAATATTGAACACCCAGTGGATGCACATTCTGGATTTGGTGTTGAAATCTTTACGTATCAACTCGTTCAGGGCCTCATAAAAGCGGGACAAGATGTGACTCTTTTTGCATCAGGCGACTCAGTTACCGATGCAAAACTTGAATCGGTCCACTCCTGTGGAACCGCGCTTGATAAATCAATCCTTCCTCAAAATAGGTCTTTTTACCAGGATTATATTTTTTCTCTGCTAGAAAAAAATATTGATTCATTCGATATTATTCATAGTCAGGACCATATAAAGGGCCTCTTGATGAGCTATCTTACTGACAAACCTGTTGTGTCAACATTTCATGATGTGTGGAGTGCAGAAAGAACTCCCACTTCACTTTTGCGTACTATTGCAAAAAATGCGAAAAAACATGTTATGGTAGCCATCTCTGAGAATCAGAAAAAAGAGATGGAAAAGGACATAGAAAATGTCGTCGTGATACCTCACGGCATCATGCTCCCCCCATTGTATGACACGCAAAGCACAAACCAAGACAAAATCCTTTTTCTTGGAAGAATAAATGCACGTAAAGGGCCTGGAATAGCACTTGAAGTCGCAAATAAAACTAATAAGCGACTCAGTATGTATGGATTTACCCATCATCCATTTGAAAAGGAATTATTGGACTCTCTGACAGAACAATATACAGCCAATCAACAAATTATATTTCACAATCCTATCCAAAATGAAGACGAAAAAATGAAAGTATATACGGACCATAGAGCCCTTATCTTTCCGATACAATGGGAGGAACCATTTGGCCTTGTCCAAATTGAGTCTATGGCTTGCGGAACTCCTGTTATTGCCTACGCGCGCGGATCAGTTCCGGAGGTAATAAAGGATGGAGAAACTGGATTTATTGTGAACTCGTCAAATGAAGATATCCGCGGTGATTGGATAATAAAAAAAACAGGAGTAGAGGGTCTTTGTGAGGCGGTGGAACGAATATATGCGATGACCGAAGAATCATATAAGCTCATGAGACAAAACTGTCGTATGCATGTAGAAAAAAACTTCACCGTGCAACGAATGGTCAATCAGTATAAACAGCTTTACGATGCTATCCTCAACAAATAACCTATGTAATCATAGAATCGCTGAGTCTTTTGAATATCTTCAACATATAGTAGAGAAGTTTATTGTGATGAAAGCTACTTTTACGAATTTCCCATAAAAGAAAGGTTCCGATGTCAAACAACTGGTCGTGAGAAAGTTCATTTAACTCATTTAACAAGTGATATTTCACTTCCGCAGGAAGAAAGTCGGTGTGACGAAGCGCTTGAATAACCGCTAATCGAACCTCACCCTCCATATAATTATTGGTGCTTTGCACATTTTCAAATACTCGCTCAGCATTTTCAATATCTTCCATAATCACCTGTAAAGAGCGTGAAGATTGAGCGCGAGGTTGAGTGGCAAGTGATACTTCTTCATTCAACCACTCGTATACTCGTTCAATAAGCTCAGTTTCTAGTTCTTCTCTCTCTTTTGGAGAAAAATCAGAATAATTACGGATGTAATTGGTGATTGGAGATACAAGTGCCATCCCCTTTTTTCACATAGCTTTAAATCTGCCACATGTTGTGATGATGGCCTGATTATATTTTTGTTGTAACTCCGGGCTTAAATTTGCACGAATAGTATATTCATCATAAAAAAATGGGAGACATACTATGTGTGCCCCAATCCATATTCCCTTTTCAAGCTTAAGTGTGCTATTTATTTCTGCGGAAACAATATCTCGTTCAATTGCGAGGGCAGTTTGCGTTTGCGTATCGGATACAACCTTGTCTTCATTGGTATGTTCTGCAACATTCTGTGTTATACCGATTTCCTGTTGTTGTAATTCTTGTTCAGATTGGGCTAATAAATCATCGAGTGAGGGTTGTTTGAGTCTTTCATTACTATTCGCCATAGAAATAATTATATATGTCTCTACGTCATTCTGAGTGATAAGAATTACATACGAAGAATCTTTCTACGCTTCGCTAGATCCTTCGCTTGCGCTCAGGATGACGATCTATTTATCAACTTACTAATTCGAGTGTGTTCATTAAAAGCTTTGTTTGTTTTAAAATTTTTTCTTTATTTTCAAGCAGACATACTTGTTCGTAAGAAAGAAATGTACCGAGTGCATCTATCTGTTCTTGTGTAAGTAAATCAAGTTTATAAAGGATCTTTTTCTTTTCATTATCCGTAACCATGAGGCTATTTTGCAAAAGTAAAACAAGTGCTTCTTTTTTATTCATAGTTATGCAACTCCAAATGCGCCACGCGCTTGACTCATCTGTGGACTTCCAGCTCTATTAATTGTATTTGTAATTCCCTGTACAACTCCTGAGGTAAAATCTTTTACTTTTTGCATTTCTGGGCTTTTGGTGATGATGGAACCTACTTCTTTTACTGCCCATGCAGCATTTTTTGCATCTTTTACAGTGAGAATAGCTACTTCAATGCCAGATGGCACTGCCCCAACCCCCGGAACGAACAAACCAACTGCACCACAGGCTGCAACAATGCGAGGATCTATGTCTTCAAAAGGATCAAGTGCTTTGAGCACTGTTCCTAATTTTGTAGCTGCTTTTTCTCCAATAAGATGTGTGAGTGGATAAGCCACTTCTCCCCCTCCAACAACTTCTGCTCCAGTGGCAAGTGCTTTTGCTTGTGACACTGTTGCTCCTTCCAGTACCGCTGCATCAACTAGATCTTGAGAGGCTGTGCCAAGAACTGGAATTAAATTTATTGCAGCGATTCCTAGATTTTCTACTTTTTTTAATGCATTGTATCCTGCTTCTTTTCCATATTTTTTTGCAACACTTAAGAGTTGCTGACCCGTTGTGAGCTCTCCCACCGCATTAATAGTCTCATCGGTTGGGCTGTTGAGACGCTTTTCAATAGTTTGTATTACTTCCTTCACTGGCTTTGCTACATACTCCAAACCCTTGTCGACAACCTTCTCGACTACTTTCTTTTTTACTTCTTTTACCTTTTCTTCAAGTTTCATAATGATATTATATAATTTGCAATGCAAACAATAAAGGATATTCTAAAAAACTTCAAACCGACCACGGATAAGTATATTTCCCGTGAGTTTCAGTCTTTTGGAGTACACTTAGCCGAAAAACTTCAGGATGAAAGAAGAAAGAGTCTGTATATTAAGCTTGCAAAGACTCTCCCCCGCCCAGCCCTTGAAGAGGCTCTCCGGTTTGTGGTTGACGCCAATGCACGCAGTAAAGGAGCTTTATTTATGTGGAAATTAAAAGAGTTGGGACTGGTCGGAAAGCCTAAAAGTACGACTGAGCCCAAAAAGAAACCCGCCCGATCCCCTGTTCAATCAAATACGTTGTTTTAACAGCTGCAGATTCTTCATCTTCATACCAGAGAACATGTTTTCTTCCTTCTTCGTCTGTATATTCAATCTTTTTTTCTTTTGCCTCGTTTTGTGTGAAGTTTAAGTTGGAGTGATTTGCGACAAATGTTTTAATTTGACTTACAGAAAGTGCTTTTGCACTTTTAAGAGGAGCACCTTGATCATTGAGTGTCCAGTCATATCCATACATGCCAAATACCACTTCTATCTTCTCTTTGGGCACTAGGACAAGCACATCCTGCACCATTGTTTTAAAATCATACCCATATTTTTGTTTTTCTTCAAAATTAAAATTGGGACCTGGCTCCCCCCCCGGCTTGTTGAGATCATACGCCATGAGTAAAATAGTATCAGACACTTTACTAAGTGCTTGTAAATCATAAGGACGATTTCTATAGGAAAAATCTCCATACACGAGCACGTCACATGTCTTATAGTCTGTCTTTACAGATGTGCATATTAATTGAACGAATTTAGTTATTTGTTCTTTCTTATTAGCCTGAAGTGTAAATGGTACTTCCATATCGAGAACAAGCCCAGAGAATGCATTTTTGGAAAGAATTTCTTTTGTTTGGGAAATAAAGGTGTTTTGAGCTGATTTTTCACTTAATAATGCGCCATTAACTGCGCTATCAAGCATGCGAACTACTAATTTTTTTTGTTTTTCAGGAACTTCATCGACTATTGTCTTGTTCTGAAGCCCTATTTCATTTTCAATAGAGCCATCCTTTGTTGGAGCAATCCCAAAGTAGTAATATGAGTCAAAATTAGCCCCCTTGTCATTTGACAATGAAGACCAATAGGGAACAAAAATGCTTTTTTTAAGCGTAGTTGACTGCATAATTTTCAAAGCTCCAGTTGGAGTAAGGATCTTTCCGCCTTCATTCTCCACTGAAGGGGTTATTAGGTGCGAAGCCAGAACGAGTACGATTACGATGAGTATTAGTAACAACTTCTTTTGCATCTTTTTATTCTATCACTTGACATTGAACAACAATTCATCAATAATGAAAATATCATGAAAATTACAATGTATACCATAACCGAGTGTCAGTTTTCAAAACAAGAGAGAGAATATTTGTCGGCTCATGGACTTACCTTTGAGGAAAAAAATCTTGAGACCAATCGTGAATTCCTTGCAGAAATGCTTGCTGTAGGCAGTAATTTCGCAGGAACACCAGTAACAAAGATAGAAAAAGATGATGGACAAATCGCAGTGCTCAAAGGATTTACTGCTGCAGAATTTGATAAAGCTCTTGGATTTGCCGCTCAAGCACCTGGTGCTGAAGCAGTAAAACCAGCCGAAGTTCCACCAGTCCAAGAAGTTGTACCAGCTGTTGAAGCAGCTCCAGTTGCTCCTGCTCCTGTTGTAGAACAGCCAGCAGTCCCAGCGCCACAACCAGAAATGCCACCAGCTCCAGTTGCAGACCCAGCAATGGCATCTGTTTTGAATACACTTGAACAACAAGCTCAAGTTGCTGCTCCTGTTGCTCCAGTAGCACCAGAAGTACCTCAACCTCCAGTTGCAGGTCAACCTGTCATCCCAGATCCACAATTCTAAACTGTAAATTACGCATAGTTTTTCTTCATTCCTTTTTTGTCCATTTTTTGCGTCATCCTAAACACATTCGGCGAACTCAGTGCGATCTCCGTGAAGGATTTGTATATATTTCGGCCTGATTGCCTAGATTCTTCGCGTATAACATGAGTTGCTCAGAATGACAATATAGGCATTACCCGCGTCACTCTTCCTGCTATAATATCTTGTTAGTTGTCCTATAAGGAGCGTCGATCAACGGTAGGTCTTCAGTCTCCAAAACTGAATATGAGGGTTCGATTCCCCCCGCTCCTGCCACAACTAGCTCGCTGTTGCTCGTAGTTGTGGTAAACCAAATTATTTTGTTGTTAACGACCAGTTTTCAACACAAATCTACCCGAACGAGCCTAGTTTGTGGACTGCCACAAAATGTATTACTTTTACATTCTCCAGAGTCTTAGGAATAAAAAATTGTATATTGGTCAAACTTCAAA
>JAPLYQ010000024.1 GCA_026395475.1 Candidatus Roizmanbacteria bacterium
TTCTGGTATTTCCTCCCCTTCAACTGTCTGGATGAGTCATGGGGATAGTGTTGTAAAGGTACCAACTGACTTTATCGTATTAGGAAGTACTCAACAGGTGCAATTTGGGGCTGTAGTAAACCTCAAAAAAAATATGTATGGGATTCAATTCCATCCGGAAGTGACCCATACTGAGAAGGGTTCTACCCTCTTACTTAACTTTGCAACCCAGATTTGTAACCTTCCCATTAAGCCAAAAAAAATTGATATTGAAACGATAACCGCTCAAATTAAAGAAAGGGTAGGAGATAGTTTAGTGATTGGTGCATTTTCTGGGGGGACAGATAGTGTGGTTGCAGGAGCTCTTGTTGCAAGAGCAATTGGAAAGCAATTTAAACCATTTTATGTCGACAATGGACTTATGAGAGATGATACTCTTCAAAGAATTAAGACGCTATTCCCAAAATTATTAGGTCTTCCTATCGAAATTATTTCTGCTGAAAATGAATTTTTAAAAGAAAAGCAATTGGAAATCAATATATCGTGAGTTTTGAAAAACAACTTAAGAAATATCCAAAAGCTACTTTTCTCATGCAGGGAACAACATATGCAGACTTCATCCATTCTCAAGGGACTAAACATTCTGCAAAAATTAAAAGTCACCATAACGTAGGAGGACTTCCAAAACATATGAAGTTAGATTTACTTGAACCACTCAAATATTACTATACCGACCAGGTAAGACAGATTGGTCTCCAAGTGGGACTTCCAAATGACGTGGTATATCAACAGCCTTTCCCAGGACCAGGACATGCTGTGAGAATACTAGGAGAGGTGACGAAAGAGAGATTGATGAAGCAAAAAAGTGCAGATTCTATACTTCTTGAGGAAATGAAAAAATCAGGATGGTACGACAAAGTATTTCAATGTTGGACTATTCTTACCGGAACAAATAGCACTGCGGTAAAGGGAGATGGAAGATTTTATGGTGAGGTAGTTGCACTTCGTCTGGTTAATACTTTAGATAGAATGTCTGTTGATTGGGTATATCCACCACAAAGTTTACTTCAACAAATTTCATCTCGAATTGTAAATGAAGTTCCTCAGGTTTCAAGAGTAGTTCTCGATATAACCACAAAGCCCCCTGCCACAATGGAGTGGGAATAAGCCTCGTGATACAATAGAGAAATGGTATTTATACTATTTGTTGTTTCTAGATTGTTGATAGCTTTTGGTGCTTTTCTCGCTCAAAAGATAGTTCCCTACATGGGATTTTTCCCGTATAAAGAAATTCTTATTGATTATCACCTTCCTTCATGGATCTCCGCATTTGCAAGTTTTGATGGGGTTCATTACTTGCTGATTGCACGTCAGGGATACTCTCAATGGGAACAGGCATTTTTTCCGCTCTACCCTCTTTTTATTCGAATATTAACTTTTATAATTCCAAATTATTTGATCGCTGCCCTTACCGTTTAACACGTTTCCTTTTTCATTGGACTTCTATTTTTTAATAAACTTTTGAAACAATGGAAAATTAAAACAATTTTTCCACTTCTATTATTACTTTCCTTCCCAACTGCATTCTTCTTTGGGGTGGTATATACAGAGGGACTCTTTTTTATGTTCTTTATTCTCTCCTTGTACTTTTTAGAGAAAAAAAGGTATGGATATGCGGGGTTGTTCGCTGCTCTTTCCTCTGCAACACGCCTTATTGGCATTTTCCTCATTATCCCTTTTTTCTTTTCACTTCTGAAAGAACATAAAATTACATTTACATACCTTTTTACTACAATAAAAAAACATTTATTCCTATTATGTTCTCCACTCATTGGACTTATTACTTATATGTATTATCTTCTCATAACAACCCATGATCCCCTATTTTTCTTTCATTCACAACCTATATTTGGAGCAAATAGATCAACTAAACTCATTGTCCTCCCTCAAGTTTATTATCGATATATTAGAATTGCTTTAACCGCTACACATGATTTCAGATGGTATATATCGTTAGGAGAAATGACTATCTTTACCCTTGTATTTGTTGTTCTTATATTTGATTTGGTTTACGTAATCAAACAAGTATTAAGGGCACAAACAAAGAATTACTATTTACTTGGTCTTAATATTTTTTCATTTGCTAATCTCGTTCTCCCAACTCTTACAGGAACATTTTCCTCTATTCCCCGTTATTCATTATTTTCTCTTTCCTTTTTCCTTTATCTTGGTCAAATGAAGTTTTTTAAATTAAAGATTGGAGTGTTTTTACTATTTATCACTTTACAAATAATTCTTCTCTCCTTATTTATCCAGGGATATTTTATTGGATAAAAAGAAGTTTGGTGATTTGTGCTTTGTCATTTATAATAGGCAAGTAGAGGGCTCGTAGCGTAACGGCTATGCGTCCCGCAGCGTGCGATTGGGCCGGTGGCTCAATGGTAGAGCACCTCCATGGCATGGAGGGGGTTGAGAGTTCAAATCTCTTCCGGTCCACAAAGAAGTAAGGAGATATCAGCGCGCGGGAAGACTAGGGGTTCAAATCCCCTCGGGTCCACAATTATTTACGGATTTCAAATCCTTCAAAGATTTCTTTTGGATGTTGAAAGTATTGATCAACATCATCCACTCGACTCACTGGAGGGCCTTCCTTTATTTTTTCAACTATTTCCTCAACCTTTACATCTTCTCCCTGGAATACTGCTTCTACTCCTCCCCCTGGTCCAAACTTGTCTGGATGTTCAAAAACATTTCTTATCCATCCACTCACTCCGATAAGCTTTGCTTGGATTTTAGTCCACGCGCGAAATCCGACACCTATTACGTCACCCTTGATATATACATGCACCTGCTTCATATTATTAATCATAGCACTTGCTATAATATTCACCAGATGAAAAAAACCATCTTTATTATTGTCACTTCCCTTCTTTTTATATCTCGTTTTTTTATATTTATATCTACTCAAGATGTTGGAATTGAACACGATAGTGGATGGTACTTGGGTGTAGCTCGTAATGTCGCAGAAAGAGGAATGTATGCTTCATATACAAATACCATTTCTAATACCGAAAAAACTGGGGTTTCTCCAAGCATCCATTACAGACTTTCAGTTCAAGATAAAAAAGGTTTTATTTATTTCCCAGCAGGGGTTACTGTCGGCCCAGGATATATCCTCCCTGAGGCTTTTTTTCTTAAGGTGTTTGGTTATGGATGGGTTCAATTTAGAATATGGCCATTTCTTGCATTCTGCTTGGTAATTCCTATTCTTTTTTTATTCATTTTACAGATAGGATCGTTTGCAAGTTTACTTTTTTTCCAGCTTTGGCTATGGTGTTATCCTCAAATATTCCTTACATTATCTTTTGAATCATTCAGTGAGCACATTGCACTTTTATTTTTATTACTTGGGTTTTTGCTTGTCCAGAGGGGTATAACGTATCCTAAAAAATATCTCTTTATTATCTTATCAGGACTCAGTTTTGGACTTTCCCTTCAAACAAAAAATCTCTATGCGTTAGGGGCAATATTCCCTACGATATTAATCGTCTTTAATGCATGGAAAACAAAATCTATGCGTTCCTTATTATTATTTCTATTCTTCCTTTTGCTTCCTACTATTTTGTTTGAATCTTATCGCTTTCTTATATTATTTTCTCAATTTGGGCTTGAAGGATATAAAGCAAATCTTATTGATATAAAAAGAACATGGGAAAATGGAGGGAGTGGAATTAAAACGCTTTTTAATAAACCAGATTTACGCTTTATCGGTAGAAAGCTTTCCGTGTGGAACTATGTAGGAGCAAATGCATCTTTTTTTGCATGGCCATTTATATTGGTCTCCCCACTTATCCAAAAAAAGAAACCTCTTTTATATTGGATGATTTACGGTACGTGTCTTATTTTTTTTGTTTGGTTTGGAATGTTTTCAATGATGGGATGGTTCCGTCATATTATTCCAGGAATTATTGCGGGAATGATAATTATTTCTTTTACTATTGAAGAGGTTGTCACCAGATTAATAAAAACGAGGAAAGCGTTCTCTTTTGGTTTGCTGTTGGTTTTTCTTACCTCTATCTATTTTCCCCTTGTATCAAGTCCATTTTCATTTCCACAATTTGTTTTAGAAAAGAAATTATTTAACTCACTTTATAAATTACCAGCTCCAGACAGAATGCAAAATCCTCAGTTTGCTCCTATTTTCTCGAAAAATGATCAGACAAGAATGGCTTCTTTTATCACCGCTTCAGCACATACAAACGCGCGTGTTTGTTTTTATGAGTGGGCACTTGTCGCAGAGTTGCCCCCATTAGTAGATCGTGTTTTTTATCCATATCCTCGATGTAAAGAAAATGACATTCTTATAGTCGGGCCATATCAAAAAGGCGACTATGCAATTAATAATGTTGACTATCCAAAACTTATTGAAAAACTTTGTAAGAAGGTTGTGTTTACTAATACGATGTATACTGCCTGTTTAATAAAATAGTCTTAATATTTTCCAAGTAGATCGGTGATGCGTATTTTGAGAAGATCAAAAAATGAAGAGATTGCATCCTGGGGAAATCTTACTTTTGTTCCTTTTGCATCTTTCCATTCCACGGGAATTTCTCCAATAGAATATCCATATTTGTGAGCAAGAAATAATGATTCAGAATCAAAAGCCCATCTTTTAATTTGTTGTTTTTTAAAGATGTGTTTTGCAGCCTTTATTGAAAAACATTTAAATCCGCAGGTAAAGTCACTAACATGTACAGATAAAATAGTTTGGGAAAGTACTGTAAAAAATTTACCCATACTTTCTCTTAATTTTGGTTGTCTTTTGGCAAGTATAGCTTTACTATTCTTACGGGTTCCAATAATAACGTCTTTTGTAAGTATTATTTTTTTTAATTCACCTATCATTTTTGGCGGAGTAGAAAGGTCTACATCAATAAATACAACGTGTGTGCCTCGTGCAACCTCTACTCCTTTTTTAATTGCCCATCCCTTCCCTTTATTTTTTCTATAAGAGACAACAACACACTTTGTAGTTTTTTGAAAATCCAGAAGAATCTTTTTTGTATTGTCTGTGCTCCCATCATTGACGATGATGATTTCTCTTATATACGATTTATTTTTAACAAATGCCCAAAGCGTCTTTAGGTTGTGGATACGCTTTTCCTCATTAAAAATAGGAATGATAAGTGAGATTTTTATTTTGTGATTCTTTTTTGTGCTATGCATAGGACAGAGGTTCCCAATGGCATATCATAGCGGTTTACCCACATTTGTTCAAGTTTTGAAATAAAGTGCAATATTCTATTTGTAAAAATGCTATTTATTTGAAAGTCGGAGGAATATGTTTTATGCTGTAGTTCTTTTAACTTCCTTACGATAAAAACAGGGATTATGAGAAATGAATGGATATAGGTGTTTCTTTGGACCACAAATCCTTCCTTAACTAACACCTTTTCCAGGTCTCTTTTTGTGTATCTTCGTTTGTGATGAAGAATCTCGTCCCATTTGCTCCATAACCAATGAAATGCCGGAACGGTGATAACTATTGAACCTTCATCTTTTAGCACTCGTTTTACTTCTTTTATTGATTTTATATCATCAACATGCTCTAAAACATCAAGGGCACATACCACATCAAATGTTTCACTTTCAAATGGTAACTTTTCTGCCTCTCCTTTTTTTACTTGTAATAAGCCTCTTTTTTTACAGAATAAAAGGGCTTCTTCTGATATATCAACTCCCCATACCTCTCCATGATGGGCAAGAAATTCTAAATTTTTTCCTGTTCCGCACCCTACATCAAGAATGGAAATTCCTTTTTTTTGAGTATATGTATTAATAAGTTGTAGTAGAGCTCTGGGGAATAGGGATGGAGAAGAGATGATTCTTCTAATTTTTGAATTTTTTTTGTATTTTCTTGTTGTATTTCTTCCCATTTTGAAAGAACATCACTTCTTCCTTCAGCCTTATAAGTATTAATTTCTAAATTAAAAAGTGGCGTCCCCCAAATATGTTTTAAATAGGTTGTTATTGATCCACTTTCTCCGTTCATAACTCCATACATCTGATTGTTATATTTTTGAGAGTAGATAATATTTAGTGCAACGAGACAGATACACGCAAAACAAAACCCATAAAAAAGGAAGGTTTTTGATTTAAACTTTTTGTAAAAGATGGCGTGTGCCGACATAATATATAGTATATACCCTTCATAGCTAAAAACCATTACGGGTATCCACTCCTCTAAGCCGGGTTATAAGCTCAAAGCGGTTGCTAACCGGTCGTTAGGGAGTGTATAATTTTTCCATGGATTCCGTAGCTCTTCAGGCCCTTTCTGATCGATTGGTTACATTCGGCATCGCTGCACTTGCCGCGTCATTGGCGGGTGTTGCAACTTTGCTGTTCTTCTATGCCGCTGTTTTGTATTCACGCCTTAAAAAAAGAGAAGAAATGTCTCTTGAAATGGTGACACTTGAAGTCAGAGTGTCAAAAGATAATGAAATTAAGATTGACGCCGCAGAACAATTAATTGCTTCTTTCAGCACTCTAAAAAAGGGTGGATTTTTTTCATTCTTAGATGTAGATGATGTCGTGTGTTTCGAGATTGTAGGAACTCAGTCAGAGATTAGATTCTATATCTCAGCTCCCTCAAAAATAGTTGATTTAGTGGAAAAAACAGTTTACGGCTATTATCCAAACGCCGATATACGAAAGGTTGATGAGCCAAATATTTTCTCAGAGGAAGGAAAGGTGGTCAGCGGATCTCTTGTCCAAAAGGATTTCCCTTATATGCCTTTAAAAACATATAAGGATATTCCAAACGACCCTCTTTCTGCAATTACCTCTGCTCTTTCTAAGATAAGTGAGGGAGAAGGAGCAATAATCCAGATTATCATTCGACCCGCTGAAGGAAAGTGGAAAAAAACAGGAAAATCCTACGTATCCTCTACTAAAAAAAATGAGGCAAATCCTGAAAAGGCAACCTTTGGGAGTGATCCAAAAGTATTGGAAAAAATCGAAGATAAGTGTTCTCGTTCGGGTTTCGAGACAACTATTCGTTATGTTGTTTGTGCAAAAACAAAAGATATTGCAGGAGTACATGCGCGCAATATTAAAAGTGCACTTGCCCAATTTAACTCAGATCAAAACTCATTAAAAGGTGCAAAGATACTCTTTCAGGGTGGATTTATGATTAATTTCATTTACAAGTTTTTCCCTGTATTTGAGTTGCCATGGTACAAATCCATTTCAATCCTTACTGCAGATGAAATTGCATCCCTATTTCACTTCCCTAACAAAACAATTGAAACCCCACACATTCAGTGGTTAAAGGCAAAAACAGCCCCAGTATCATCTGAGGTTCCAACATCTGGTGGCACCTTTATGGGATTTGGATATTATCGTGGTGTTAAACGACCTGTTTGTGTTTCATATAAAGATCGTGCTCGCCACACATATATTATCGGAAAAACGGGTGTAGGAAAGTCAGTTCTTCTTCAAGACATGGCAGTTCAAGATATTAAAGCCGGACATGGAGTCTGCGTTATGGACCCACACGGAGATCTTATTGATGATATTGTTCGAAGAATTCCACCTGAACGTGCTGAGGATGTTATCTACTTTGATCCCTCAGACGGGGACAGACCTATGGGACTTAATCTCCTCGAAGCAAAGAATGAAGAACAAAAACATTTTATTACCTCTGCCATCATTAACCTCATGTATAAACTGTATGATCCTCAACGTACAGGCATTATTGGCCCTCGATTTGAACATGCTGTCCGAAATGCAATGCTTACTATTATGTGTGAACCTGGAGCGACCTTTGTTGAAATTGTTCGCGTATTGACTGATCAAAAATATGTACAAGAACTTCTTCCAAAAGTGAGCGACCCTATTGTCCGCCGTTACTGGACAGACCAAATTGCCCAAACATCCGACTTTCATAAATCTGAGGTTCTTGATTATATCGTTTCAAAGTTTGGTCGATTTATTACAAATAAAACAATGCGTAATATTATTGGCCAATCAAAATCATCCTTTGATTTCCGAGAAATTATGGATACTGGGAAAATACTTCTTATCAATCTTTCAAAAGGAAAAATGGGTGAAGAAAATTCAAGCTTTTTAGGATTGGTTCTCATCCCAAGAATTCTTATTGCTGCAATGAGTCGTCAAGAAATTCCAGAGGCAGATCGACGAGATTTTTTCCTTTATGTTGATGAGTTTCAAAACTTTGCAACCCCTGACTTTGCCACTATTCTTTCAGAGGCAAGAAAATATCATTTGAGTCTTACGGTTGCAAACCAGTTTATCGGACAGATGGATGAAGAAGTTAAGAATGCTGTGTTTGGTAATGTAGGAAGTCTTATCTCTTTCCGTGTTGGTGTCACTGACGCCTCCTATATACAAAGAGAGTTTCAACCAACCTTCGGAGAGTCGGATCTTATCAATGTAGAGCGATTCCATGCATATATGAAGACTATTGTTGATAATGAACCGGTACCTCCATTCTCAGTAGATATGACAAAAGATTTCACCACATATAAAAAAGGGGCAAATGAAAAATTGGCTCAGGCCATTATTCAGCTTTCCCGATTAAAGTATGGAAAACCAAGAGAATTAGTTGAAGCAGAAATAAATCAACGTTCTCATTTATAATGTCTCTCTATGAAACAACTTAAAGCTTTTCTTTCTTCAAAAAAAATGGAGTCCTTAGATATTGCTCATCTCTATTTTTATGTTGAAGGGGATGGATTTGAATTTAATCCTGGTCAATATGTTATTTTAACCGTTCCCAACTCCCCTACTCCACTCAAAAGACTCTACTCTTTTGCTGGAACAAACAATAACAAAAACATCTTCGAACTTCTTATTAAGCTTATACCTGGCGGTGTGGCTTCTGAATATGTTCGCAATCTCCAGATTGGCGATAGTGTTGATGCTTCAGGACCTGCGGGTCTGTTTTCTGAACAAAAAACACCTGCTAAAAAAGTTTATATGGTAACGGGAACCGGGTTTGCCCCTATTCGAAGCATATTAACCTCAAAAGAACACATATCTACCAATAGTTCTCTCTTTTGGGGGCTAAAAAACCTATCTGAAACCTATATGTTTGAAGAGCTTTATAGCCTCAAAACATTAAACCCTTCCTTCTCTTTCTATTATTGTCTTTCCCAACAAAGCTCATTTACCTCAATTCCCGCAGATTTACTGCAGTATTACCGCTCAGGACATATTGATGCGGTATGGGATTCATTAAAATCTACTATAACTCCAGAGGATGAGTATTATTTATGTGGTTCCCGCACGGTTATTGAGTCTCTGCGCCTTCTTCTACTCTCACGAGGGGTACCAAAAGAACGTTTATTTTTTGAAAAATACTAGACTAAAAAACCCATAGTTTCTTTATAAAGTACGCATACGCTTGCATTTTTTGTACGTATGTGTTATATTATAGGACCATGGAATTTACCGCAATTCGAACCCTTATAACAGAGTTCATACAACACCTTTCCTCACAAGGAAAATCCTCATTTACACTCATCGCCTACAAGAAGGATCTTGAACAGTTTGTTGGCTTCCTTTCAAGCGTGGAAAAAAGTGACGTAAGAGACATTAAAAAGGAAGATATTGACGGTTTTATTGCCAAGCTATTAAAAGACGGATATACAAAAAAGTCTGCATCAAGAAAACTTAACTCAATCAGAACCTTCTTCAGGTTCCTTAAGAATAGCCAAAAAATTGATCAGAACCCGGCTCTTGACGTCTCTCATCCAAAATACAGCCAAACCCCTCCCCGTATATTAAGTAAGCTTGAATACCACGCATTACGAGACTTTGCAAAAGACGATCCAAGAACATATGCCTTAATTGAGGTTCTTCTTCAAACAGGAATCAAAATTGGAGAGCTTGCTGGACTTAAGTTGGGGGATGTAACAGAGACGACCCTTCATATCAAAAGTTATGGAAAGACACCAATTAGAGAAATTCCTCTTAATAAATCAGTAAAAAAAGCTATAAGTGAATATGTAAAAGTTAGAGAAGCTGGAAAACTTGAAGACCCTTTATTCATAACTCGAAGTGGAAAATCCATTCTTATTAGAAACATCAGACAGATTATTAATCGTTGTTTTAGAGAAGTAGAGATTCAAAAAGCAACGGTGAATGATTTAAGAAATACATTTATTGCTCAACAGATTGTAAGTGGAGCATCGCTTGAATATATAGCAAAAATAGTTGGACACAGAAGACTTTCTTCTACTGAGCGTTTTCTCAATCTTGTGAAAGAAGAAACGACCAAAAAAGAACAACTTGGTGAGCTATAATAGACTTCATGCATCTTACAATTCATACTGATGGAGGATCTCTTAATAACCCAGGACCTGCCGCGTGCGCATATATTATTTCAAAGGATGATAAATCAATAATAGAAAAAAAGTTTTTCTTTCTGGGCAATCAAACAAACAATTTTGCTGAGTATACAGGAGTAAAAAACGCCCTTCAAACACTTCTTCATCTTAAAAAAAGGATTTCTTTTTCCTCTCTTTCTTTTGTTTCTGACTCTCTTTTGTTGGTAAATCAACTCAATGGTCTTTATAAGGTAAAGAACGAAGCAATACGTTCTTTTGTCTTTGAAATTCGTTCGTTAGAACAAGAGCTCAATGTTCCCATTTCTTATAAACATGTACTGAGGGAATACAATCAGGAAGCTGATGCCTTAGTGAAGGAATGCCTTGATCCTCATCATTCCTGAATTCTTACAGGCATTATGATGTGTAAATAGTCTTTTACTTTTCTTGTTTTTAAAACAACTGGGGCATCGGGCCTTAATAATTCTATTATTACTTTATCTTCATTTACTGTATTTAAAAATTCAAGTAAAAATTTAAAGTTAAAGGCAACCTTCATTTCTTCTCCTTCAAATTCTATCTCTTGAGTAGTTGTGTTTTCTGCTCCTCCTTCAATCTTAGGAGAAAGAATAAGCTCTCCCTTTTTAAATTGACAGATGATAATGCTAGAAAAGTCTCGAGCAAATACGGAAATAAGCTTTACGTTTCTTATAAGATCGGCTTTCTCTACTATGACTGTTGTTTTTTTCTCAACAGGGATTACTCTTTCATAAGGAGGAAAGTCGCCTTCAATAAGCCTTGTATAATACTCATCGTTCTCTGTTCTGAAATAAACCATCTTTTCATTATCAAGGTAATTCATCGTGATGGTTTTTTTCTCTTTTATATTTCTTAAGAGTTCAAGTAAAAAATCTGCAGGAATGAGCATTGATTTCATGTTTAGCTCGTTCTTCATATGAAATAAGGAAAGACGAAATCCGTCCGTTGCAACAATATCCATGTCCCCATCTTTTTCCACAAAATTAATTCCACTTAATACAGGACGAGAAAGATCTCTTGACGCGGAAAACAAAACAAGAGAAATAAGCTCCTCAAACTTCTTTACGTCGATCGTTTGCCCTTCTCCCTCTACGAGAGGAGGTGTGGGAAAGTCTGTGTGGGAAAGAAAGGAAAAAGTACCCTTCGTCTTTTTTTGAGAAATAATAATTCTGTCTTTTTCAAGTAAAAGAATAATCTCTCCATCATTTAAAAGAGATATAAACTCTGTAATTTTGTGTGGGTCTAGTAGAAATTTGATTTCTTCATCTTCCGTTGAGTCGAGCGTTGTGTGAAAAAAGGTGTTGAGGTTTGTTGAGTAGACATTTAGTTTTTTATTTTTGTTTTGGAAAAGGATTCCCTGCAATCCTGCGGTTGCTCCTACACGTGATGATGTAAATCTACTTGCTTGGGTTATTGCTTTTAATAGGTTTTCCTTATTTGTCGTTATTTGCATATTTAGTTATATATAAATTAGTAGTAGTAGAGTGTGTGCATAAGTGTATAAAATGTGTTTCTTCTTTTCAACACAAGACAAAACGAAACAAGGGTATGTGCATTGTGTGTGTGGATGGTGTGTATCATGATAATGAATGGACTATTCTACCAATCTGTTCAGCAAGGGAAGGATCCTTCATACACATCCCATTTATTTTTTCATAGGCATACATTATGGTAGTATGATCCTTTCTTCGCAGTGTTAGGGCAATTTCTTCATATTTCATATGAAGCTCTTTTCTTAAGATGTACATAATAATCTGTCGAGGAAAAGCAATCGCATCAGAACGAATTGCGCTTTTTATTACCGTGGGTTTTATTCCGTAGTATGAGCACACTGCATGAATAACATCTTGCGGAGACACCCTCTTCATTTTTTTATCCGTTGTTCCCTGAAAGTAGAGATCAATCTCTTCTAGATCAATCTCTTCCTTTTTCCCCAGTATTCGCGCATAAAGCGATAGAAGAGTCCCCTCAAGAGCCCTCGTGTCACTTATTTGTTCAGCCACCACCTTTGCTGCTTCCATTTGGATTTTGATATTTTTTTCCTTTGCCTTTATAAGTAGAATTGCGGTTCTTAGCTCAAAATCAGGAGATTGAAGGTCAACAATGAGGCCCCCAGAAAAACGAGAGCGAAGGCGGTCCTCAAGATTTTTAATTTCATGTGGTGGTCTATCAGAAGTTAAAATTACCTGTCCTCCCGCCCCAACAATACTATTAAACGTATGGAAAAACTCTTCCTGTATTGTTTGTTTTCCAGCAATAAATTGAATATCGTCAACAATTAGAATATGAAGATATCTGTATTTTTTTCTAAACTGCTGGGTTGTTTTATTTTGAATTGACTCAATAAGCTCATTTGTAAATTTGTCCCCCGGACAAAACAGTATTTTGCTTTCTTGACTTCTTTCAAGCACGGTTCGTGCGGCGGCTTGTGCAAGGTGGGTCTTCCCTACCCCAACGCCCCCATAGAAGAATAAAGGGTTATAGGAACGACCAGGGTCTTGAGCAACAGCTTGTGCCGCGGCAAACGCCACATTATTTGAAGAAGAAACTGCAAAATTATCAAATGTATATTTACTATTTAATCCTGCTCTTCCAAATAAGTCTTCAATGGGTGGCTCGTAGGTGAGAAGAGGCTCCTCTTTTCTTTTTGCACGCTGCTTTATGATAAATTCCACATGCATACTTTTTTTAAAATAAGCAGAAAGCGCAAGCTCAATATCTGTTTTTTTTCCAACGAAAAATGAACTCATTCCTTGACTGTCAGTAATAATGACCACCTTAGAATCTGTCACCTCATGAAGGGTTGTTTGATTAAGGAGAGACAAGAGAACGGAGTTTTTTGTTGAGTGTCCTCCGTAGAATTCTAGAAACCCTTTCCAGGTGGATTGTAACATAGACCCGTGTATAAAATGTGGATAACTTATCCACAAATAATAAACATCTTCACAACAAATAGCAATAGGTGCAAACTCGATAGAACTAGTACAATGTATAGTAAGTTGTATGAGAAACTCATTTCTTGAGATTCTTTTTCCCCGGTTTTGTTTAGGTTGCGGATATGTGGGAACATATCTTTGTCAAAACTGCGAGTCAAAAATGATGAGGGTTAAGAGAAATAGTTGTTTTTACTGTAACAAACCCTCCCTCTTAGGACTTACTCATCCTGGATGTAAAAAGAAACAGGGAGTAGATGGATATATTTCTCTTTATCTCTATAACGGTCTTTTTAAACAGCTTCTTCAAGAATCTAAATATAAAGGAGCCCACATGGTATTGAAAACCCTTCTTTCCTTTCCCCAAAAGAAAGCAATGGAAGATGTGTGGAGATGGAATTCTTTATGGAACCCAACAGTAATAAGCGTTCCTCTCCACCCACAAAGACAAAAGGAAAGGGGGTTTAATCAATCAGAAATTATTGTAAGTGCATACTTTTCCTCTCAATTCATAAGCGACACATTATTGGAACGAATAAATAACACCGCCCATCTTGCTCATATTCACGATAAAAATGAAAGAAAAAGAAAAATAAAAGGGGCATTTAAATATTGCAAATCTACAATTCCAAAAACCGTAGTTGTTGTTGATGATGTGATAACTTCAGGCTCAACCATTATTGAGTGCGCAAAGACGTTAAAAGAAAATGGAGTTCAGACGGTTTTAGCCTTCTCGCTTGCTAAGGGATAGGCGTTCGTGATATGATAAATGTATGGAAAAATCTTCACTCCCAACAATTGAAATATCAGTAAAAACAATACTCATCGGCATTGCCACTGTTTTTTTCTTGCGATTTGCGTGGGACATGAAAGATCTTTTATTCTCCCTATTTATTGCATATATAGTTATGAGCACGGCAAAACAACCAGTTGGTGGGTTGGTAAAAAAAGGAGTTTCCCGGGGTCTTGCTGTTTTTTTTGTGTTTCTTTCATTCTTCATTAGTATAGGATTTCTTTTTTCCTGGGTAATTCCCCCTTTCGTGAGTGAAACAGCATTATTTATCAACCACTTTCCTCGTATTGTAGAAAATGTCAAGACAGCCTTTCCTATCAATATGGGATCTTTCTCGTTTACTCAATATATTCCAACTGCAACAAACAATTTTATTGCAGTAATAACTTCAATTTTTTCAAATGCTGCCTTTTTTGTATCTACTGTTTTTTTCAGTATTTATCTCACTTTGGACTCAAAAATACTCACGACAATTTTTTCTCGTTTTACAGACAAACAACAGCTTGAAAAGATATTGAAAATTGAGACGCGTATTGAAAAGCGCCTTGGTCAATGGTTGCTCAGCGAACTATTTTTGATGACAATTATTGGAATAACCACCTATATAGGACTTCTTCTATTGGGGGTAAAGTATGCCCTTCCACTTGGAATTATTGCAGGACTACTTGAAGCAATCCCCAACATTGGTCCAACAATTGCAGCGGTTCCCGCTTTTTTTGTAGGATTTTCTCAATATCCCCTTTTGGGATTGTTTACCGTCATAATGTCGATTGCTATTCAACAGTTTGAAAACCACCTTATTGTTCCAATAATTATGAAAAGAGTTGTTGGTATACATCCCATACTCACCCTCATTGTCTTAGTAATAGGAGGAAGATATGGGGGAGTTCTAGGAGCATTATTTGCCATCCCACTTACCCTTGTTATTGACACGATCATAACAGGGATTCACGAACAATCGGTTAATAATCGGTAATTATACGGTAAATATGAAAACAGTCATCTTGGGTGGGGGGTTAACTGGCCTGTCTGCAGCACAGTATCTTTCAAAAAAGGAAAAAGGCATTGTTATTTTAGAAAAAGGAGATAGGCTAGGTGGCTTAGCGGGTGGGTTTAAAAAACCAAACTGGAATTGGGAGCTGGAGAGGACATATCACCACATCTTCCGTAATGACGAGGCTATTTTACAGCTTTCCAAGGAAATCGGCCATAATCCCTTTGTATTTTCAAATCCAATAACAGCCTCCCTATTTGGAGAGAGAAATAATTACCGCATATTTCCCGTAGATTCACCGAAGGATTTTCTATTTCTTCCAGAACTCTCACTTTTTTCAAAGATTCGAGCTGGTTTTACTGTTGTTTTTTTAAAGCTATCTCCACACTTTACTTGGTATGAAAAAGTAACATCTGCAGCATTTTTAAAAAAAACAATGGGTGGGGAAGTCTGGGGTGTTTTATGGGAACAGTTATTTAAGAAAAAGTTTGGGAAATATGCAGAACATATTCTTTCCTCTTTTATTTGGGCGCGTATACATAAAAGAACTCAAGGATTAGGATACCCAACGAGAGGCTTTCAATCTTTTGTTGATACACTTGCACAATCCAACAGAGAAGCGGGAGTGTCAATTTTTACCTCAACCACAATTAATTCGGTACAAAAAAAAGATGGAGTGTATGAAATCAAAACGGTAAATAATAAGGGAGAATCTAAAATATTTACCGCAGACAGAATAATCTCTACTTTACCATATCCCATTTCTTGTGCTGTTATGAAAGACGTTCTTGGAGAAGAATATATAAAAGAACAAAGCAGCAGAAAATATTTATTTGCCATCAATCTAATTGTAAAAACAAAACAACCTATTCTTCCTTCTGTGTATTGGCTCAATATTGGGGCAAAAGATGTCCCCATAATGTGTATTGTCCAACATACCAATTTTGTAGATTCAAAAGAATATGGAGGAGAAAAGCTTTGTTATATTGCATGGTATGTGGATGAAAATAGTGAACTATTACAGATGGATGAAAAACAAGTATTACAATTTGTTCTCCCACATCTTCGTTCTATTTCACCACACTTGCAGGAAATCCCAGAAGTTGTTGGGTTTTTTAAGGCACCATACGCCCAGCCTATTTTTGATACCGAGTTTGTTTCAATTTCTCGATCTTTTATGACTCCCGCTCACAATATCTATGTTGCTAATATGGACATGACATATCCATATGACAGAGGAACAAACTATGCGGTACAATTAGGAAAAGACGTTAGCAATTTTATAATTAATAACACATGAACACAAAATCTGTTGGAGCAACCATTCTTTTTATTGTTTTTATTTTATTCTTAATAAAGATATTCGATATTTCATATCCATTAAAAGTCACTGTGACAAACACATCTCAGGAGTTGGCGGTAGTAGGAGAGGGAAAGGTTGATGTTGTTCCAAACACAGCATATGTGGATGTGGGAGTAACAGTGGGGAACGTACAGACAGTTGAAGAAGCACGAACAAAGATTGATAAAATTAACTCTCAATTAATAGCAGCAGTAAAAAAACTTGGTATTACCTCTAAAGAAATTAAAACGACAAACTATTCTGTATATCCAACATATACCTATGAAAACAATACAAACAGAATTACGGGATATGATGGAAATGCAACAATTACTGTAAAGACAAATAAAACTGAGACGGTTCCTCTTATTATTGAAGAAGCCACAAAAGCAGGAGCAAACCAAATAAACAACACTCGTTTTGTTGTTGATGATCCTGCACTCTATCGTGAAGAAGCGCGAGGAAAGGCAATAAAAAATGCAAAAGACCAAGCTGAAAAGCTAGCAAAATCATTGGGAATAAAACTTGGAAAAGTAGTAAACGTTGTTGAATCACTCAGTGGTGGGTCTAGTACAAGCCCTGTCATGTATGACAAAATGAGTAGTGGAATGGGCGGAGGAGTAGCTCCATCTCTTGAATCTGGATCAGAAACGATAACCTCAACAGTCACGCTCTATTTTGAAAAACGCTAAGCAATTACATTCCTATATCTGGTACAATACAGAGGTGTCTACGGGACGTAGTTCAGATGGCTAGAACGTGCGCTTTGGGAGCGCAAGGTCGCGAGTTCAAGTCTCGCCGTCCCGACACTTCATTTTCATATTCTCAAATCTCTTCTTTATATCTCTCTCCTGTATAATTAATTTCTATGACACTTCAAAAAAAACCATATCTCATTATTCCTTATTTAATAGAACAACCAACATGGGGAGGAGACTATATTTGTGAAAAAAAAGGCTGGCTTAATAAAGCCGGTTTAGTGGGAAAAAAAATCGGTCAAAGCTATGAACTATATAGCAAATCCCTTCTTGCAACAACAATTACTTCAACAACAGATCCACTCTTTTCACCTGAAATAAAAGACGTAGCTCCCATCTCAGTCTTTACAGAAGAGAGACCATTTCCCTTAATTAAATTTACTCAGGCAAAGGGGAACTCCTTTCAACTCCATGTAAAGCCAGGAGTAAACGACCCATTTTGGCATCAGAAAGCAGAGTCTTGGTATTATTTTGAAAATGGAAAGATATCTTTTGGAATAAAAAAGGGAGCTGACATGAAAAAATATCGAGAAACATGTATTCAAATTGACGATACCATGAAAAATTTAAGCAAACTGGTTATCAGCAGTTCTCTTACCATTTCGAAAGCAGAAGAACAAGCAAAAAGTTATATTGCCGAAAAAAACCCATGGCAATTTGTAAATGTACATGAAGTGAAAAGTGGAGATATAGTAGATTTGAGTGGAGGAGGCTTGCATCATTCTTGGGAAGAGGACAAGGAAAAGTATCCCCTAGGAAATATTGTGTTTGAAGTTCAACAAGACGAAATGGATCCTGTCTCAACCATTCGATCTTTTGATCAAGGAAAATTTTTAAAAGATGGAACCGTTAGAGAAATTCAGGTAGACACCTATTTTAAATATGTAGATGTAGATATAGAGAGAAATACTCTTAAAACACAACAGCATGATTCAGTTTTGTTTAATACCCCTTATTATGTTCTTAAAAAAATAATTATTACTGATAAACAAGAAATGGAAACAAAAGAGTCCTTTCACCATCTTTTTGTAAAAGAGGGGTCTGCCACTGTAAAATCAAAAGAAGGGGAAGTGTATATTACTCAAGGACATTCTTGCTTTATTCCTAAAGGTATCAACTATACAATTGAAGCATCTGAAAAATGTGAGTTATTACAAACATCTTTATAATCAATTCCTATGAAATTTATCTATACACAACCTCACGATTGGACAGAACAGGAAAAAACCCTTGCTCCTTATATTGACCACTGCAAACAAGTAGTTGCCACTTCAGATTACAATGCCTTGGAGGCTTCTCTCTGTTTATCTTCAGACAAAGAAATCCTTGCACAAGTAGATGAAATGATTAAAAAAAAGAAAACAAACGAATTGAAATACATAATTGTTATTGGAATAGGAGGGTCAAACTTAGGAACAAAAGCACTCTATGATTCTCTTTATGGATCTGTAGATGTATTGACTCCTGACCGATATCCAAAAATGTTTTTTCTAGATACGATTGACCCAAAAGCCAATACAACTTTTCTAAACTATTTTGATAAGTATATAACCAATGAAAATGAATTTAGTATTTCTATCATTAGTAAATCTGGAGGAACAACAGAACCATTAGTAAATGCAGAAATTCTCCTTGGTCATTTAAAAAAACAGTTTCCCAATTGGAAAGATCGCTGCGTTATCATCACCGACAACAACTCAAAAATGTGGGATGAAGGAAAACGAATTGGGATTGATGTTCTTGGCATCCCAAAAAAAGTCGGAGGAAGGTATTCCATACTTTCAGCTGTTGGTCTATTCCCACTTGCCATGGCCGGGATTGATATTCGATCATTATTGAAAGGGGCAGAGAGCATGAGAAGTTTATGTATATCAGATACTTCTGAAAATCATGCACGAAGCTCAAGTATTTTCCAATATCTTTATTTGCAAGAAGGAAAAGCAATTCACAATAGTTTTTATTTCCATCCAGAACTGGAGTCACTCGGAAAATGGTACAGACAGTTAGTTGGTGAAAGTATTGGAAAAGATAATATAGGGGTAACCCCCATGGTTTCTATTGGGTCAGTCGATCATCACTCAATGGTACAACTCTATTGGGGTGGACCATCAGACAAAACGACTGAACTTGTCTATTCAAAAAAACAATCATCCTGTTTAGTTCCAAGCGATCCATTATTTCCCACATTAAGTACAACAGAAGGGAAGGATACGGCGGAAATTGTATCCGCTATTCAAAAAGGAACCGCCCTTACTTATGAAAATCAAAAACAACCTTATTTTGAAGTGGTTTTGGACGATATCAATGAATATGAGATAGGAGCATATATGCAGTATAAAATGATGGAAATTCTCTATTTAGCTCATTTAATGAAGGTAAACGCATTTGATCAACCACAAGTAGAGTTGTACAAAATTGAAACACGGAAGATACTTGTAAAAAAATAATCTATAATGCAAGCAGACTATATGAAGAATATAAAAGTCTTTGCGCGGGCGATGCGGGTAAATCAGTGGATGAAGAATCTCATTGTATTTACTGCCGTTATCTTTTCCGGAAAATTGTTTGACGGATGGATTGTTGGCCAGGCAATTATAGCCTTTGGTATTTTTTGTCTTCTTTCCTCAACCTCTTACTTATTAAATGACATTATTGATTATCCATACGACAGAAAACATCCTGTAAAAAGATATCGTCCTATTGCGTCTGGTGAAATCAGCATGCAGCAAGCAACTTTTGCTGTGTTTATTTTGACAATTGCATCTCTACTTCTCTCTCTTCTGTTTTCAGTTAACTTTTTCTTTCTTGCTCTTCTTTTTATTTTGCTGCATTTTTTTTATTCACTCTATCTCAAAAAATTTCCCACAGTGGATATATTTACCATTTCCCTCTCATTTATTTTACGAGCAATTGGAGGAGAGATAGTTACGGGGTATCATATTCCCGTATGGTTGCTTCTCACAATATTTTTCATTTCACTATTTATGGCAACGGTAAAACGCCACGCAGAACTTATAACTCATGGACGAGAGACACGAGAATCACTCTACAGATATCAGGAACATTTTCTTGAATTTCTTACAACAACCTTTGCAACCGCAACAATAATTGCATACGCAACGTACACGTATGTAGAAAAAATTCCACAGGTAAGCACAGTCTTTACTCCTATCATGGGTCGCTATTTACCAGGATTTGAAGCAAGAAAATGGATGATGGTCACAATTCCCCTAGTTGTATATGGTATCTCTCGATATGCACAACTTCTCTATGAAAAAGTAGAAGGGGAGCGTCCTGAAAAGATAATCACAAAAGACATGCCTCTCGTAGCTACGATAATTTTGTGGGTTTCAGTCATTATCCTTCTGATGTATGTTTTATAGGCCTTGACTTTTGTGGTCAATTTACTCTACAATAAGCACATATGAAAAAAATAGTGAATGGTTTAAATGCATTAATCTTTTTAGCAATGGCAAAGACTTCTTTTGCGCAAGTATCTAGTACTTCAAGAGTTGCTGTCGGATGGACCATTCCTTCACTCGCTGATGTCGTTGGATTCTTAATTAAATTTTTATTCTTCTTCGCAGGTCTTGCAGCACTTCTTTATTTATTGCTTGGCGCATTCTCATGGGTTACCTCATCAGGTGACAAGGAAAATGTAAAAAAAGCACAAGATAAAATACAAGCCGCAGTCGTCGGTCTTGTTATTATTGTCGTAGTGCTTGTTATCATCGCAACAATGGAACAAGTTGTATCATCGCAACCATGGAACAAGTTGTATTAAAGGGCACATTCTGTGTCGGATTGACTTGTAACATCGCACCACCTCAGTTAATACAACCATAACTTAAGCGATATCCAATATGATGAATCTATTCTCTTTGGCAGTATATGCTCAGGCGCCAGCCGCAACGGTAAATGAATGGGGTGACTGTATGATTGATGGAGTTCCAACACTCAAATGTTTTGAGGTAGTGTTTGGTAATATTCTTAATATTGCTTCTGGTCTTATTATCGTTGTTTTGTTTATCATGTTTGTAACAGGAGCATTCCACTACATCACTTCGCTTGGAAATCCAGAAAAGCTAAAGAAAGCACAAGGAACACTGAGATATGCAGTTATTGGTCTTGTTATCTTCCTTTCTGCCTTTCTTATCCTGAAGGTTATAGACACTCTCTTCTTAGGAGGGGTAGGAACTCTCTTCAAATTTAATATCGGAGGGTCATAGAAGATATAAATCTTCTTTATTTTTTTACATTCTGTTGAACGACATTGTTTGTATCCACACCTTCAATAGGTGAAAGAATCCTTTGTTGGCGAAAGAAGAAAGAGAAAACAACGTAGAAGAGTATTCCAAATCCAATTCCCAAAAATACCATCCCTATTTTTTTCATAGATTGGTCATTTCTTTTATGAGATACTGTGGTCTTTTTTGTACTTCAATATAGATTCTACTGATATATTCGCCAATAATGCCAATAGTAAGAAGTTGAACTCCTCCTACAAACATAATGCCAACAAAAAGAGCAGTCCACCCTGTTACCCATCCCACTGGATGAACTATTTTTCCAATGATGGCATAAATAATTCCCAAAAATCCAACTGCAGCTGAGAAAAATCCCATATAGGAAGCAAGTCGCAGTGGCTTTGTGGAAAAAGAAATAATTCCATCCATTGCAAAGTTCAGCATGCGAGAGAATGTATAGTGTGTTTCACCTGTATGGCGTTTTTCGCGTTTGAAATATACGTACTCTGCAGGATATCCACCCCATGCAACAAGTCCTCTTAAGAATCGGGATTGTTCCGGTAAATTATTTAAGAATGCAACAATTTCTTTATCAAGTAATCTAAAATCCCCAACTTCGTCAGGAATAGGAGTTTCAGAAAGAAAATTAATGAGTCGATAGAAATATGCAGCTGTTTGTTTTTTGAAAAAAGAATCAACATCTCGTGTTTTTCTTTTTGCATACACTACTTTCGCTCCAGTTTTCCATTTATTGACCATCTCATGAATAACCTCTGGTGGGTCCTGTAAATCGGCATCAATCGTAATGACACAATCTCCTTTTGCAAATCGGTACCCGCAGGTAAGTGCCATCTGATGACCAAAATTGCGATAGAAATTAAGAAACTTAATCTGAGTGTTTTTTTCTGCATGTTTCTTTACCTCGTGAGCTGTATTATCTGTTGAGCCATCACTAACAAATAACACTTCATATTGATAGTCCTTAAGGATAGGAAGTAATCGATCGAGAAGAGGGGTAATATTTTTTTCCTCGTTAAAAACAGGGATTATGACTGAAAGAAGAAAATTATTCATGAATAGAATAGCTAAATGCTTAAAGCTAAAAGCTCAAAGCTAAACTTGTTACGGGGCCAGGAGTCGAACCATGGTCTAGGAGATTATGAGCCTCCTGTGCAACCGTACACTACCCCGTATATTGGAACTAATCAATTATACCAAGAATTATTGGAAAAGGAGCCGGAGCCATTGCTTGTACGGGAGGTCAGTTGGCCTCGCGTAAGGAGTTGGAATGAGGGAAGGAGAAGGGACAATAACAATAATTTCATCTTTACGTACAAGATTTTGTTTATTTCTTAAGTTTTTTTCAACCTCAAAAGGCGAGGAACTTGATTGCTTGTTTACTTTAAGCTCTTTATTCTCAAGAGTTGCCTTATCAAAATTATTTTTCGTCTGATCGTAAAAAGATATGTTGCGTTGGTAGTCGGCAATATTGCGAATAAAAGAGATCACAAGAAAGAAGAGGACAATAAAGAACACAATTTTTCTCATAACAGATTACTGCAATTTTTGTAAAGCAGCCATGATGCGGGAAGACTCTGCTTTGTTTTTGAGTTCCTTCATGCAAATCCCAATGATTGCTTTTGGATTTTTTGCAATCGCCTCTTTATTACCCTCAATAAGAGCAGTCACTGCCTTGTTGAGCTCCTCATCGGTCATCTCTGGAGGAAGATAGGCATTTACGATAGTAAGTTGTTTTTGCGATTCTTCGGTAAGGTCTGCCCGGCCACCTTTGGTGAATGACTCAATAGATTCTAATAATTCTTTTTTTGTCTTTTTAATAACGCCAAGAACTTCCTCATCATTCAAGGGAGCCTTTTTTTCAATCTCCTTATTCTTAATAAGGGCGATAATACCCCTTATAGTTTGCAACTTAAGAGTATCCTTTGACTTAAGGGCGATTATTTGTTCGGCTTGCAATTGTTCGTATAGCATAGAATAATTATATACTTCTCGGGCCGGTTTGCAATCTATAAAGGATTGTCATTACAGCTTAGAGTAAGATAACTAGCGTATAGTATGGTGTGAGTGATACACTCTATTTATAAACATCATTTAAAAATATGAAAAAAAAAGATACAACACCAGACATGCTGCAGCTTTTCAAAAGCTTTAAATCCGATGTACTAGACAAAAAACAGAGCCATGAACAGATGGTGAAGGAAGTGTATATGATGAAATTTAAAATTCGCCCTCTTCAAGGAGATATTTCAAAACTTAACTTTTCAAACGCAACATTTGTAGAGACCATTTGGCAGTTGGGCAAGATGGACGACTTTATTGAAAAACATCTGCATAAAATAAATAAAAAACAGGAAGAGGCATTTTTTCATTATTTTGAAGGAATGTATAAACAACTTCAAAACACATTGAACTCCCTCCATTTTGGAACTCAAAAAGGGGACATGTTTAATAAGCGTGATTTTGTAGAAATGGAAATATATAAAGAAAGAAAAAATAAAAAGTTGCGTAACTAATAACTTCACCCATCATGAAAAAATTCCCAGTTATTATTGATCTAGAAACAAAACACACATTTCGTGAGTTTAGTGAACATGAAAAACTCGGGATATCTGTTATGGCTCTTTATGACTATGGAACTAAAGAAGGTGTGGTCTTTGAAGAGAAGGAATTAAGTAAAGCATTTCCCATTCTTGAAAATGCATCCTACGTTATTGGATATAACAGCAATGGGTTTGATCTTCCCGTGCTGCAAGCATACTACCCAGGCAATATTCTTGCTCTTTCCACTTTTGATTTACTTGAAGATATTCGCCTTAAAATTGGAAGACGCCTAGCCCTTAACGATATGGCAGCCGCAACATTGGGCAAGAAAAAAACAGGGCATGGACTAATGGCAATTGACTATTATAAGGAAGGAAAGATAGAAGAATTGAAAAAATATTGTCTTGACGACGTGCTTATCACTAAAGAATTATTTGAATATGGAGTGAAGTATGGGGAAGTGCATTTCATCAATGAGATTGGAAGAAATATCATACGAGTTGACTGGAAACCATACATGGAGGGGAATGGGAACGCCCAAACAGAACTTACCCTGCCATTTTGAGTCTTCAAGCCTCAATTATTTTGGTATAATAAACCGTTCTTTTAAATTTATCTATCCCCTGTAGCTTTTACCTCCCAGAGGGAGGCAACGGTACCTGCCTGTCGGCAGGCAGGGAGCAGGTCGCACATATATAATAAGAAAAGTATGTATTTTGTATATGCAATTCAAAGTATAAAAGATTTACGGATATATGTAGGATTTAGCATTGATATAGAAAGAAGAATATCAGAACACAATCATGGATATGTTTTTTCAACAAAGGGATATTATCCATGGAAATTAATTTACAAAGAAAAAGTTGGAAATAGAGCGAAAGCAAGAATAAGAGAAAAATATTTAAAAAGTGGAGTCGGTAAGGAATTTTTAAAATCTATTCCCCTGTAGCTCAACGGTAGAGCAGGTCGCTGTTAACGACAAGGTTCCAAGTTCAAATCTTGGCGGGGGAGCACTTCGGTAAGCTCAGTGCAAGCCACAATTCAAAAGAAGTTTGAGCTCCTTGATATAATTTCCTATGACTTCAATTACATATATTGCCTTTTTGCGGGGAATCAATGTAGGGGGAAATAACATAATAAAGATGACCCTTCTAAAAGAAACCTTCGAAAGATGTGGGTATAAAAACGTCTCAACCTACATCCAGAGCGGAAATGTAATTTTTGAATCAGAAGAGAAAAATACCCAAAAGATTACAAATGACCTTGAAAATGAACTTTCAAAAACGTTCGCATATAAGGCAAAACTAGTGATTTTGTCACATGGTGAATTAATGAGTGTTTTGACCAATACGCCAAAAGAATGGAAAACTAGTAAGGATTTCAGATGTTACGTTGCGTTTACAAAAGAGCCGGTAACTCCCGATGAAGTCATTAAAGAAGTAAAACTGAAAGAAGGGATTGATTTTATAAAGAGCGGGACGAATGTAGTATATATGTCTACTCTTTTAAGTGGTCTTACAAAAAGCGGCTTCACCAGGTTGATAGGTACAAAGGTTTATCAATATATAACGATCAGAAATTACAATACTATCCAGAAGATTCTTTCACTTATGGGTTAGTATTTAAACGAAGATTATTTTTATTACCTCAGCTTGAGGGAGCCAGTAATTTCGACCTTCATTTTTTTTTGACCCCAAACGGAACGTCCAACATCTTGATATAATTTTTATATGCAGGAAAAAATTACTCTTCATGCTAAGTGGATTATAAAAGCTCCTCTGACAGAGGTATTTAACATGATGACTGACTTTGAAAAATGGCCTAAGTACTTTCCAAAAGTTGCGGAATCGATACACGTTATAAAACACGGAGAAAACAATTTGGAAATAGAAGCAAACGTCAAATCGTTCGGACAAAAATTTCCAGTAAAAATGAAAACTCAGATCCTTCCTGGAAAAGGATTCATTTCGGATAATGAAAGCCCAAAATTTGGAACTTCTGGCCATGAAGAATTATTACTCTCTGAAAATGAAGAAGGAACAATGATCAATTATACATATCAAGTTGTTATTCATAAACTCTGGCTTCGTATAGTTGCACAACCTTTGATTGGTTGGCTCTCCATGAGATACTGGGAGAAAGCCGTCATTGATGAACTAAGAAAAAGACTTGAGAAATAGGGAACTTTTCTTTCTTAATTATTCCTTAGGTTTATATTCAACTTTCCATACAAGTCCATTCTTAACTGATGCAACTGCAGGAAGGAGATGATTAAGTACTTGTTCGGCAGTTATGCGGAATTCTTTCCCTTTTGCCGAAATCTTAAGCCATCCCTTTTCATCTTTATAATATTTTTCGGTGAAATTTTTTGTACCAATATAAATTATATAGCTCTCATTTTTTAGATTCATTATCCACATTTTAGCACAGCTAAGTTTGTTGCCAGTGAAGTTTTTTGCTTAAAACAATTTTGCCTTCGGAGATTCATTTTTATATTTCCAATATCCCACAACAGGAGGAAGAACAAATGTGAGAACGTAATAGAGAAGTACATCTGGTTTATAGTAGGATGTTCCTGTCTTTAATAGTTTTACAATACATAGATAATCAAGTGCAATGGCCATAAGCATCCATACAAGACCTGTACCAAAATAGCACATAAGCTCTGGGCGCTTTATCTTCTTTATAAGCACCCAAATGGTAAGGATTGTAGCAAAAGGAGTAATGACCCATCCTATATATGCTTTTGGAACTACAAAAAATAGAATGAACCCTGCAATATATCCGATAAGCCACAGAATAAATCCCCAAATGAGCATTGATTTTACTTTCTCTTGTACTGACATACGATTACTATATCAAAATCATGATTTTGTTACAATAAAACATATGAAAACACTTGTCGTTTATTATTCTCGAACAGGAAACTCCAAAAAAGTTGCTGAGGAAATAGCTTTTCTTCTGAAAGGGGACTGCGAACGCATCATCGATTTGAAAGATAGAAGTGGAGTAGTAGGGTGGGTTATGGGAGGGAGGGATGGGATGAATAAAAGTCTAACTAAGATTGAGGAAATAACTTTAAATCCCGCAGAATACGATTTTGTTATTTTGGGGAGTCCAATTTGGGTGAGTCTTCCTCCCGCTATGCGAACATTCATTTCAGAGTATAAACAAGGCCTCAAGAAAGTTGCCTTTTTCTGCACAATGGGAGGGTCGGGAAGCCAAAACATGTTTAAAGAAATGGAAACCTTAAGTGGCATGAAACCAATTGTCACAATTGCCATTACCGATAAAGAAATCCAAACAGGAGAGTATAAACAGAAGATAGAAGAGTTTGTGAAGAAAGTACAATAATCTCATACAAAAGTGGTAATATATAAGTATGAAAAACACAAAACTGCCTTTAGAACAACAAGAAGATCTTCGTAAAACATTAAAAATACGCTTTGAAAAGAATATGAGCCGCCACAAAGGTATAGAATGGGTAAAAGTACAGGAACGGCTTGAAGCCCATACCGAGAAGCTCTGGTCCTTAAGTGAAATGGAAAGAACAGGGGGAGAACCAGATGTCGTCGAATTTGATAAAAAAACGGGAGAATACATTTTTTTTGATTGCAGTGCAGAAAGTCCCAAAGGGAGACGAAATATATGCTACGATCGAGAGGCGCTTGAGGCAAGAAAGGAATTTAAACCAAAAGATACTGCGGTAGACATGGCAACAGCAATGGGAATTGAGATTTTAACGGAAGATGAATATCGACAATTACAGACACGAGGGGAGTTTGATGAAAAAACGTCA